>JAGOOL010000057.1 GCA_017992485.1 Minisyncoccota bacterium | reverse complement strand
TTTTCTTTTTATTTAAAAGTGAATCAAAAATTCCCATATATGTAGTGATTATTTATTGCGCTGACGACAAACCTTCTCCTGGGTTAAATGTATTATAGAAGAGTTCTACGATTTGTTCGCTATTGAGCGGTACAGTTCTGACGCCGACACGAGAAAGGCCTTGTGAAATAACGGCGACACGCTGATCGAGCTGACTGCGAGCTTCTTCAAAAACTGTTGTATCGATCGTCCCGACTTCCTTACTCTTTGCGATACCGGCGAGGAGTTTTCCGATTCCCTTCCCTGCTGAAAGCGTGATCGGTGCAAACGGTACAACTACAAAGAAGCTTTTTTCCATGATGTTTGTCTGGTCCGAGAAAGCTTTAATGAATTCGATATACTCTTTGGTCTGGATCTTGAGGAGCGGCTCAACTTGTTCGTTCATGCGTTCTTCGAGAGTGATGAGGTACGGTCGCATGTCGCGGCGGCGTGATTGAATGACTATCTGGGTTGAGAATTCAAGTGTGTTGAGGAAGTTTTGAAACTGCATGAGGATTGCCATTTGCTCATCAGCTGATTTGAGAGAAAGGTTTACTGAGGTAGCAAGGAGAATAGCGCGCAAGCCGCCATCCTTAAGGACAACGATACCATCGCGTACTTCACTGATTGCAATAAAGTTTTGAGTCGGTTTGCCGACAGGTGCCATACTAGACAATAATACCCCAGATTAGTTTATACGCTACTGTTGTTTGGTAGCATCGAGCACATCAAGACTCCAGGAAATGTCTTTGAGGTGCTTATCAGATAGTGAGTTGCCGGTTTTTTGGCCCTCTTTCGGCATAATCGGAACCATCGTGGTTTTTTGAGAACCTTTTTTCGGTGCAGATTTATGCCAAACATACAGTTTTGATGCAGCCTGGTACTTGAGCCATGCTTGAACCACGGTGATGAACGGTCTGTTGTTCACTTTGTAGAAAGCAAGCAAGAGCGCGAGGATGGCGAGACCAAATCCAAGCGGAACACCGATGATGAGCGGCAGTATCGTAAATGAAAGGTACGCCATAAAGGCGCCACCGAGCATATAGATGAATTGCTTAAAGGTAAAAGGCCCGAATATTTTATCTTCGATGTCGATAAATTGCGGTGTTCTGAACTGCATACACATATAATATAACAAAAAGCACTCGAGAGTGAGTGTTTTTTGCTGATAACTATTTTTTTGACGATGCAGATTTTGTAGTACTAAATCGCTTCGCGGTACGGATCGTTTGATTTTCTTTCCGGTGGTTTTGGAGGGGTCGGTTTTGCGTCGCTGTATTTTGTCTTTTCCGGTTGTGTGATTGTTGCGTTTGAAAGTTTTGTGCTGATGAGGTGAGAAAATTGATTTGGTGTGTTCTTTGGCGGATGTTCAATGTCGGCGAGCATTTCCTTTCGATCTATTGTGCCACTCGATTCTACGGAGCGATCTGTTTGTGGTATGTCGATACTGACATCTACTCCTGAATGTTCGAGTATGTCGCGCTCCATTGGTGCTACTGTTGTACCGATTTGTATCTCTCGTTGAGCCGGTGGAATTTCTTCTGGGTCGAGTTCAATACCCGTTTTTTCGAAAATATTTTCAGTCTGATTGCTTTGCTGTTCAATGAAAGCAATGAGTTCTTGGCGAATCGTTTTGAGAATACGCTCATTTACTTCACGGACAACATTGTTAACTATTTCTTCCGGAAGATCGAGTTCTTTGCGAAGACTTTTTGGATATTCATCCGGGTGAACGATACCGACCAGAACCATCATTGTTTCAAGTTGTAGTATCCCCATTTGATCAACGTGAATACCGTACTTTTTTCCGATCTGCAAAATCTCATTTGCCCAAGGTATATGTTTGAGCGATTCACGAATGTATGGAGGAAGTTTCTCGAGGTGCTCGTTTATTATTTTTTGTGTTTTTTCATCCATATGGTTTTAACTTAATTACTTGCGAATCGTAAACTTATTCATCTTTTCCTCCGAAAAATCCTTTAACAACATTTCTTTTTGGTTCTGGTTCGGTAGAGGTCTCTGTAGTGCTTGCTGCTGGTGCAGGTTTTGGTGCAGGACGAGCCCTCTGGAGAGGTCTTCGTTCAAATGTTTTTTGTTCGAATCTGTCGGCTCGTTCTTCGAGAGTTTTTGATTGCGCTGCTTCTCTGTTACCAAATAATCCCTCGATTGGTTTTCTTTCTGTCGGTGTTTGTGCTGACGTTGTCGTATTTGTTATTGGCTCTTCTTTTCCGATCTTGCTCGCGACCTCAGCTTTTTCATTTGCTGTATTGCCACCAAACTGGAATCCGATACGCCTATTTTCGGACTGATTGTTTTCACGATTGAATCCAACTTCAGAACGACTGTAGCTCCCTTGAGAATTATTACTATTTGCTGCTACGCCACCAGTAGTGTTGATATTAATCTTGCTGTTGCTGATATTGATCGGCGCAGTTGAATTAATCTTTCGATTATCGTCGACACCGCCGAGGTTGCTGTATTGATTTGGCTGCTGCTGTGTGGCATTATTTTTTCCGTAGTTGCCTCCAGTGAAGTTTGTATTTGCCTGTGGTCTAAATCCGATTGGCGTATTCGCTGTCGGTTGATTTGATTGTGTTGCCTGAGCTTTTGGTTGTGGCTTGAATCCGACAGTGGTGCCTGTGTAGTATCCTGGATTATTTCCCCCTCCTTGATTATTTCCACTCTGATTCCCGCTTTGATTTCCTCCCTGGTTGCCCCCTCCTTGGTTGCCACCTCCACCACCTGAACTACCACCGCCGCCTTGATTTCCACCTCCTTGTTTTCCTC
>JAGOOL010000056.1 GCA_017992485.1 Minisyncoccota bacterium | reverse complement strand
AAAGCAGCCGAGAATGCCAGTTATGCAGCACAAGTAAAGAGCTATGATAGTAAGATTGCGGCAGCTAAAGCGAAACAAGATGCTAACGTCAAACAGGACGAACAGTTTACAGACAATGTTGAAACCGTAAATGGGTACATCAGCGTCAATCATGTGAGCCTGTGGCAGATGGCAAAGATTTTTTCTCCAATTCATCCGACGATCATCGTGATTGTTCTATTGATTGTGATTTGGTACTGGCTCAATAAAAAAGAGTACATTCCGAAAGTTGTTCTCATCTAAATAGTGTTGAGGAGTGCGGTTGTTTGACAAAGAGCCTTTTTGTATTATGATGTAGGCCAACCCCAAAATTCTTTAAACATGAAAAGATACGTTACCGCCGAGCAGGAGCTCAAAGCATTGATTAAAACTATTTTTAGTCAAAACGAAACACCGTACAATAAGCACCCCCAATGGGCATCGCTTGAAAAGTTAGCCGGTGAGATTACTGAAATTACTGATCTCGAGATGTATGCGTCCGAGGATCCTGCGATGGTCGCCTTGTGTCGTCCAGTATTTATGGCTGGAGCAAAAGTAGACCGAATGTTTGAGTCCGACTGGGCATATCACAAAAAGATTGAGACGATCAGTTTTAAGCACAGACCATGGATCGTATATTCTGACCTTCTTGATCTTGAGGCATTGCCGATTGAGCTAGAGTCCTTGGAGAAAATCCATGCAATATTCGACAGAATTATTGCACGAGGTAATGGTTCGTGGCATTTAGTGTGTGGTCCAATCACAACCGGCGGTCTTGGTAGTCGTAATCTGAACCTTGATATTTTCCACCAACACATTGTTGCAGAAACAAAAAAAGGTTTTCAGGTTTTCAATCAAATGCCATTTGAGCGAAAGCTTCTTCAGATCTCATCTGCCTATCCGGAACAGTTCACTGACACGAGCAATCCTATCCTCGATATTATTTATTTGCCGCAGATTAAGGCTCGAAAATTTGAGCGCGTTAAAATGATTCCGGGCTGGGAGACATCAAAAGGTGCAACACAAGAACATGATCAATCGATACTATCGAATATCAATGTTGAATTTCTGGCTCCACTGAAAGCAGAAGTCGCCGAGATGGTTGAGAGTCAATGAGGAAAAAGTATTTTGAGCCCGTAAGGGTTCTTTTTTTATATAGATTTTGGCTGTTCTTGCAAAATTCCTGCTTTGTCCTATAGTTAGGTCACAAGCGCTGAAGAGGCCACGCTGCGAAGCAGTAATGGAATCACCTCTGAGCTCCGGAAAGAATTGCTAAGTGAAATGCTCGGCAAAAGTAGAATCCGGCGGGTTGCCCGTCACAGCAAAAATGAGTTCGCGCGGTTTTGCGAAAGCAAAGACTGGTGCGAAAAACTAAGGTGGTACCGCGTGCTTGCTGGCAATAGTGCCAGCACAACGAAGCTCGCCCTTGGATTATGATCAATTGATCGTGATTCGTGGGCGAGTTTTTTATTTGAAAATATATTTAATAGTATGAATAGCAGTATGAAAGAAAACGAAGAAACAAAAAAATCAAACCAAGCCGAGCGTGAAGAAAAGATTCTCGCTTTTTGGCAGCAGGAAGGTATGTTTCAAAAATCGCTCCAGAAGGATGCACCAAAAGGGAACTACGTTTTTTATGATGGCCCGCCGTTTGCGACAGGTCTTCCGCACTACGGTCATATTCTTGGTAGTACGGCAAAAGACGTTGTCGGTCGCTATAAAACGATGCAAGGCTACCACGTTCCTCGTCGCTGGGGTTGGGATTGTCATGGTTTACCGATCGAAAATATTGTTGAAAAGACACTCGGTATTTCTGGGCGCAAAGAAATCGAAGCGTACGGTATCGAGAATTTTACTGAAACTGCACGTAGTAAAGTTTCGACATATGTAGGTGAATGGAAAAAAACTGTCGACCGCATCGGTCGCTGGGTTGATTTTGATAATGGTTACAAGACGATGGACAATACGTTCATCGAGTCTGTTTGGTGGGCGCTTTCCGAGCTCAATAAAAAAGGTCTCGTTTACGAAGGTGTCCGCGTCCTCGCATACTGTCCTCGTTGCGAAACACCAATCGCGAACTCTGAAATCGCAATGGATAACAGCTACAAAGATATCACTGATATTTCAGCCTACGTAAAATTTGCACTCGTCGATGAACCTAAGACATATTTGATTGCTTGGACAACAACGCCATGGACTCTTCCTGGTAACGTTGCGCTCGCTATCAATCCGGAATTTGATTACGTTAAAATAAAAATCGAAGAGGCGACATACATTTTGGCGAAAGAACGCTTGTCGGTCATTAAACCTGCATACGAGATTATTGGTGAAGTGAAGGGAAGTGAGCTTGTCGGCAAAAAGTACGAACCGGTTTTTGATTACTACGTGCACGACGAAAATATCGCCGGCGAAAAAGCGCCAAGCAATGGCAAAAAAACCTGGACTATTGTCGCAGCAGATTTTGTCACCCTCGATGCCGGTACTGGTATTGTTCATATTGCTCCAGCTTTTGGTGAAGACGACATGAATTTGGCGAAGAAAGAAAATTTGCCATGGATCATTCACGTGACACCGACCGGAAAATTCAAAGATGAGGTTAGTCATTTTCCTGGTCAGTACGTAAAGCCAAAAGATAATCACCAGGCAGGTGACATTGAGATCATCAAATACCTCGCACACAATCATCACCTTTTTGAAAAAGAAAAAATCATTCACTCGTATCCTCACTGTTACCGCTGTGATACACCGCTCTACTACTATGCTCTCCCGTCATGGTTCGTGAACATTCAGAAAATAAAAGCTGATCTCATTGAACATGCCAAAGA
>JAGOOL010000021.1 GCA_017992485.1 Minisyncoccota bacterium | reverse complement strand
TTTTTGAGCCACGCGGAGCGTGGCGAATCCTTTCAGATTCAGGATTTTGTGGGGGGAATGCAGAACAGACGGCGCTTCGCGCCGACCATATTTTTGGTTCTGAAACCCTTTTCGAAAATTTGCGGAGGCGGAGAGATTCGAACTCTCGAAAGCTTTGACACCTTACACGCTTTCCAAGCGTGCGCACTAGACCACTATGCGACGCCTCCAATGCAAGCCACTATAGCAGAAACAGATTATTTCGCTATCTGCCAAACGCCGAAGCTCAATTTGTCGCCGATGTGATAGTCGCCGATTTTCTCACTGACAACTTTTTCGTCTGTACTGCCTTGTTCCGCATTTACAATGCCGAGCGCAACCAATTTCTCGTGCAAAACTTCACCCGCGATGCACGTATTCGGCGACGCCATTTTATTCATCTTTGTACAGGTGTTGATCACAGAGCCAAAGAGATCGATGATCGTTCCGTCCTGACTGATCATCGCGCTCACTGCCCCAAAACTAAAACTGACGCGAAAATCAATCTGTGGCAATTGCTCAGCCGCGAGTTTTGCATTAATCTTTTCCCTTCCAGAGAGCAACGCTTTTGCGCAAACAATAACTTCGGAAAACACTTCCTTTTCAACTGAAGCAGTTTTTGGAAAGTAGAACAACATACCATCACCAATATTTTTAATCACGGTCGCACCGTGGTTACGTAAAATGATTGCTGTTTCTTCGAGAAAAATCGTGTAGAAATCATCAACACTTTCTCCCGCGAGCGGCATCGTGATTTCTGTTGAATGCACAATATCGAGCATACCAACTACGAACGCTGAGTGAAATTTCGAAAAAATAATTGGTTCTGATGTTGGGTTCATTATTTTTCTACAACGAGTGAATCAGTAACCGAGAAAATACCCTTGATATCGTACGTATCGCGAAGATGCGTTGAGCTCAACATTTCAATCGGGGTAATGGTACCGTTTGCATAGATGCGATTACCAGTCGCAATATCAGGCACTATCGCCGACATGAGATTGAAACTTATTGCATAATACGTTCCATCATCAAGCTTTACACCGAAAGCGCATTCTTGCGTCACTGGGCCAGTTGTGTCTTTGTGCGGCAAACAAACGTATTCACCCGCGAGCTTCGTGCGATACGGCACGATATCTTCAGGCTTTGCATTACTATAATCACGCACGATATCTTTTGATTGGAGCACAATGAGGATAGCCACACCAAGCAAAACGACAAGCAAAGAAACGATAATAAATTGTTTTTTATTTTTCATATTGTGCGTGGACATCATATGTGTATAGTTTATTTATTATTACTTCCCCATATTTCTTAAAATCTTAATGCGATCTTCCATCGGCGGGTGTGTAGACCAGAGCGCAGATAATTTTTTGCCGGCGCCGCCAAAGGGATTTGAGATGAAGAGGTGTGCAGTCGCTTTGCTCGCTTTATGCATTGGTTGCGCAGCAGCGCCGATTTTCTGGAGAGCATTGGCAAGTCCATCCGGATAGCGAGTAAGCAGTACACCTGAGGCATCCGCCAAATATTCACGCTTTCGTGAAATAGCGAGCTGGACGAGCGTTGCAAAGATCGGCGCAAGAATTGCCAAAACGATACCGACAATCATGAGTACATTACTGCCGCCTTCATTGTCACGTCGTCCACCGCCGAACAAGTGTCCGCGAATAAACATATCCGATAAAATAGCGATAAAGCCCGCGAGCACAACAGCAACAGTCGAGACTAAAATATCTCGATTACCAATGTGTGAAAGCTCGTGTGCTAGCACGCCTTCGAGTTCTGTTAGCTCCAAGATCTGGAGCAATCCCGTTGTCACAGCAACTGCAGCGTGCTCTTTGTTTCGCCCGGTTGCAAAAGCGTTTGGCGCTTCATCGTTGATTATATAGACACGGGGCTTTGGTAAACCGGCGGTGATTGCCAAATTTTCAACAATATTGTGCAGCTCGCGATACTGTGATGGATCAGCCGGAATAGCGCCAGACATTTTGAGCGCGATTTTATCAGAATTCCAGTAGCTGAAAATGTTCATGCCGACACTGAAAGCAACTGCAACGTAGAGAATAGTTGGATTGTTATAAGAATAGGAAAAAAGGTAACCGATAGCAATAACTATAATCAAGAAGCTTGCCATGAGCACCCATGTTTTCCGAACATTTTTTGATTGTTGTGTGTATATTGTTGCCATTGTTTTTTTGCGGGGAAATTATTATTGAAGTCCAGAACGTTATTGAATCATTATTTTTGCGTATGTTTTATAGTCAGAGCTGATAACAGTAACTGTGTAGGGCATGGATTCTATGTCGCTCGGAATCTCACTTTTATATGTTCTTCGCGTACCACTCGCATCAGATGCAGTTATTGAATAGCGAACATCTTGTCCGCCCGGAGAAAAACATTGCTCACCTGGCGGACAAATCACATTGTAAAAACTGGTTACCATGAAAGTATCTTTTGCATCGCCTTTGATTGTAAATGTTTGATCTTTTTTTGCAGTGAATGTCGTACCGAGGGCAACGATTTTTGCCGGCGCTGTTTTGTCGAATTCCAAACGTTTTTTGGCTGCAATAGCATCGTCATCTGTTGTTGAAATCTTGTCTTCTGTAGCGACAGAATTGATATCTTTGAGGGCTTTTCGGACGAATGCCACGTATGAGGCGACAACGAGAAGGATAATAACAATGACAATAACAAAGGTTTTTGATTTATTCTGCATATAGGTAATTGTACGGTTTTCGAGCTAAATTACCAGCGCGTATTTTGGGGCAAATTGCAGCGTGTTTTTATACTTACCAGCTGCCGCCTCCGCCACCACCGCCTCCTCCTCCGGAGAAACCGCCACCACCAGAAAAGCCACCGCTTGATTTTGGCATCGCCGCAGTATTTGTGAAGACTGTAAACATTGCCATATCACGAACAAAACTATGAGCCGCAAAATGAGTTGCGTCACCTCCGCTATACCATGACGGCGGGGCGATATACATACCTTCAAATTGCTTTGCCCATTTTTGTTCAACACCGAGCGCGACCGCAAATGGTAGGAACTTCATAAATTGTTCTGGATTTCTTTCCGGGGCATTATGGAAATCCATTCGTGCTTTATCGGTCACTGAGAGAAATTGTTTGAAACCAAGAATGTGTCGGCGAATATCGGCGCCGGCGATCGTTCGAACTGAGACTAGATACGGCCAAAGAATCGCCATAATACCCGTCAGAACGACCGCCGAACCCACGTTCAGGTTTTGGGTTGCAGTACCAACAATAAAACCAGCGAGCACAATCATAACTCCTAATACCGTATAGCCTATCTTTCGGTTTGTCGGATTTTTAGAAAAGAAACCACGAGTGACCATTTCTTTTTGAATAGTATTTTTTAGTGACGCAACCTTTGCAGCAAATGCAGGCTTGTCGATTGTTGAAAGGAGTACAGGAGTACCAACACTTTTACTCTCAGTAAAATACGTAAGTATTTTTTGTTCAAGCGGATCACTCAATGACACAATAGGTTTGAGTACGGTGAGTTCATAATCGGTGCTGCCGAGCAACCATTTTTTCTCGATACGATTTATAGAAAGAAAGCCTTGCTCAGCAACACTAATCAGCCCGGCAGTAATATCACGGTTATCAACTCGTCCATCAACAACTGACCCGGCAAGGGCTGGTGTGATTTTTTTCGGTGCTTCATATTCTGGAATAATCGTTCTCCCAATCTTGAGGTCGCGACGCTTTCGGAACATCGATCGAACGAGACGCATGAAAATGATGAGCGGCATAATCCAAGCAAGACGAAAGAAATCAAAACGCTCTTTTGCCGGAGTGACAATACCTTTTGGAATACCGACAGAGATCGTCAAATCTTGGCCGGGCAAAAGATTTTCTTCTGAAAACTGAGCATTACCGAGTGAACCATTCGGTGCTGTCGTCAGCGTTTTATTTTTACATGTTGTCGTTGAACCATATGCCCCGCGGTAGCAATCGTATGTTAGCTGCTCTGCGGTGCCACCACCGTTAACAAACTGTATTGGAAACTGTACAGAAGCAGATGCAGTCATAACCGGAATACTCCAACCTGTACCGACAACATTCCAGGTAAATTCATCTTTGTCAGTAAGATATGTTGCAACATTACTTATGTCGTACGTTATCACATACGTGTGTTTGCCCGTGATAGTGGTAGTAGCGCTGCCGATCTTGATTGTCGTATCGTTTGCGCCACTACTTGTTGTAAATTCGTACGGCACACCAGCCTCGTCTACAACACTCATTACTTTTATCGTCATTTTTTTGTCGTCTGCATTTTCAGTGCGCAGCGTACGCAAAATACCATGGCGCTGCAGCGTGCCAAAGTCATAGATAATTGTCTCGGTGAGTTTCATCCCTGCATCGCTGCGAAGTTCAAGATTTGAAGAAAAACTAATTATTTTTTCAGATTGATCTGATCCGCTTTTTTGTGCCTGAGCCTTATGGTGAATGCCAAATGCCCCGCTGAAAAATACAGCAAGGGCAATAAATGGCAAGACTATGTAGCTATATTTTTTTATAGACACCGTAGGTAATGCGGCTAGAACTTAACTTCAACCGGCTTCTGCGCAGCGTCGTCATCAGCAAGATCGAAGAAATCCATTTTAGCGAACTTGAAGACACCAGCAATGATATTGCCTGGGAATGACTGAACCTTGATATTGAGATCACGAACTGTACCGTTGTAGAAACGACGAGCAGCTTGAATCTTATTTTCTGTATCAGAAAGTTCGCGCTGAAGTTCGAGGAAGTTTGTATTTGCTTTGAGGTCTGGATATGCTTCGGCGATTGCAAAAACAGACTTGAGAGCACCAGTGAGCATATTTTCAGCACCAGCCATAGCCGCAGTTGGGCCGGCAGCTGTGCCGTTGTTACCAGCTGTCATTGCCGCAGTACGGGCAGCAGTTACTTTTTCAAAAGCCGTAGACTCGTGAGTAGCGTAACCCTTAACAGTAGCAACAAGATTTGGAATAAGGTCATAACGGCGCTTGAGCTGAACTTCGATGTCCGCCCAGGCTTCTTTTGCCTGTGTGACGAGGCGAATAAGCGCGTTGTAAGAAACAATAGCCCAAAGAATAACGAGGGCAACAATGATGAGAATAATAGTGAGTGTTGACATAATTGCGTAAATTAATCTTAATAAACTGATTGACAGTACTGCTATTATATCATATTTTGGAAGGAAAGCTCATCTACCAATTAAACAATCTAAATCACACACAGTATGACAATTCATTCGACCAGTCCAAAGGTCTCACCTCTTCTACCGGGTTTTATTATCCTCTTTCTCCTTGCCATTTTGGGTGGCGGGTATGCATTTGCAGTAAAAAACTCAATGATTGGGGCGTCCGTCCTTATTGTTGGAATAATCGGTGCAGGGTTCTGTATTTATAAAATACTTCAAAAATCAAGCTGATATTTTTAACCCTAACAAAAAACGCTCATCTTTCGATGGGCGGTTTTTATTTACAGAATAAAGTTATATTGTAACAATTACTGGATTTCGCAGATTACTTCTTTTTCTTATTTCCCTTCTGCAATTTTTCTACAGTAACGAGCAGTGGACTCGCCAAGAAGATCGATGAGTATGTACCAAAGAAAAGACCGACAGTAAGCACGAGTGCAAATGTCTTTGTACTTTCCGGACCAAAGAAGAAGAGTGCTAGCAATACGAGAATAACAGTGAGTGATGTGTTGATTGAACGAGTGAACGTCTGCGAAAGTGAGCGTCCGACAGTTTCAGCAAAGTCACCAGAGCCCTGGCGGATATTTTCACGGATTCGGTCGAAGACCACAATCGTATCAGAAACAGATAGACCGAGAACAGTGAGGAGCGCGACGATAAAGAGCGTGTCGATTTCCATGCCACTTGAGTGAGACAAGAGCGCGAACGCACCAACAGGAATAGCAATGTCGTGAATAAGTGTTACGACTGCAATCAAGCCATACTTCCAAGATGAAACTGGTCGAGAGACTTTGCGGAATGCGTAAGCGATAAAGAGAATGATTGCAGCCATAACGAGAATGATCGCTGTGATAGCTTTTTGTTTCAACTCTTTACCGATCGATGGACCAATCGAAGTGTAGCTCTTTTCTGTACTTGGATATTTCCCGTCGACGGAAACAGCAGCGAGAAGTGCCTGGTGTTCTGGCTCCGTAAGGTCGCGAGTCTTGATTGAGTAATCAGTTTCGCCAACCGGCTGGATCAATACTTCGCCGTACGAAAGCTTGGCGATTGCAGCACTAACGATTTCAGCATCTGGTCGAACTACTGAGTAACCAATTTCAGTCTGTGATCCTCCCTTAAACTCGATACCAAAGTTAAGTCCATACGCAGCAATGAGTGCAATCGAAGCCGCCAAGAGGACAACTGAAACGGCGATGAATATTTTTCTATATTTGATGATAAACATATATGTAATTACTTAGACAAACCTGATGAGAATAAGAATCGAGCAACACGACCATTGCCGACAGGAATTGAACGAAGGAAAACGCGAGTGACAGTAATAGCAGAGAAAAGCGAAATGATGACGCCAAGTCCGAATACGAGCGCAAAGCCCTTGATGAGTGATGTACCAAACCAGAAGAGGATGAGCGCTGTGATGATACTTGAAGTGTTCGAGTCGCGAATAGATGTCCATGCGCGATCGAAACCAGCCTCAATTGCATCACTGAGTGTGCGGCCATTTTTGAGTTCTTCTTTCATTCGTTCGAAGATGAGGACGTTGGCATCAACTGCAACACCAATCGAAATAATGAAGCCGGCAATACCAGCCGCAGTGAGCGTGACCGGAATCAACTTGAAGAGGGCAAGCATAATTGCTGTGTAGAGTGCGAGTGAAATAACAGCAATGATCCCCGGCAAACGGTACCAAAGGATAAGGAAGATCGCGACAACGAGGAAGCCATAGAGGGCAGCCATTGCGCCGGCGTGAACCGCTTTTTCACCGAGAGTTGGTCCGATTGTCTGCGTTGAAACGAGCGTAATCGGTACTGGAAGCGCACCGGAGTTCAAACGACCAACGAGAAGTTTTGCTTCGTTTGGTGTAAAGTTTCCTGTGATTTCTGCACGACCACCGGAAATTCCCTGATTCACAGATGGAGCTGAGATAAGTGAACCATCGAGGTAGATTGCAATAGTCTTGCCGACATTTGCTTTTGTCATTGTTTCGAACAATTTTGCACCTTCATCGTTGAATTGAAGAACAACAGTTGCCTGTCGGGTCTGCTGATTGAATTCAAGTGATGACTTCTGGAGATAGCGACCAGTGAGCTCAGTCGTAACATATCTATCTTTGAATGGATCGCCTTCAACAACAACGTTGCCGTCTGGTCCGACGGTAACCGGTGTCTCCTTTGGTGGATTTGGATTTTCTGTTTTAAATTCGAGTACCGGAGTTTCTCCGATAGTTTCTGTAGCTTTTTTGATATCAGTAACACCAGGCAAATCGACAACGAGACGATGTTCGCCGTTGGCGCCATCTTCGATATGGATGACAGGTTCTGAAACACCGAGGACATTGATACGACGTTCGATAACATCGCGAAGCGCGGTCATTGAGTCTGCAATTTCAGACGAAGCGATTTTTGAAACATCTGCGTCGTAGACAAGATGTGAGCCACCCGAAAGATCAAGACCGAGACGAAATGGATATTTAGCGGCAATACCTGTCGCTGCAGGTGTTTCAACAGCAGTTCCATCTGTTGTTTCAGACTGTGTTGTTGCAGTCGAAAAGCGCGTTTCTGATTTATAAACGAAATAAGCGACACCGAGGCCAGCTAGTAAAATAAGCAATGCTACCAATCTTTTTTTCCACATAATGTGTGGATTGTACGGGTTTTTTGACCAAAAAGCAAGCTTGAAAAATAACGCTTTTTTAACTTTTGTCAACAAATTTATGCAGTCAACTTTGAGAGCACTCGCCACAATTTATTCATACCAAGCCCGACGAGTCCGCCAATCAAGAGACCTCCGGCAATATCAATCGGATAGTGAACACCAGCGATTACGCGCGAGATAGCAATGAGGATTGCTGCAATCCAAAAGAAGACACCAGCTTTGCGATTGTGAAAATAAACGACGGTAGCAAGCGCAGCAAACGCTGTTGCGTGACCAGACGGAAACGAACCACCAGTTTCGAGAAAGAGTGGCTTAATGTCTGGAAAACCAATAAATGGACGCGGGATATGGAGTGTATATTTGAGAATCGCAGTGATACCGTACGCAATTCCGACAGTAAAGATACCGTGAACACACTTGAGTGCGCGGCGAGGTAAACTTTTTATCCATGGCCCAGTATCGTTTCTGGTTGGGACGCAAAGCATGAGCAAGAAAGCAAATGCAAAGAGAATATATGGCAGCGTAACTGCTAAAAAATAAACAAGGTTGTCGATTATGTCGCTTCTGTAAATCAAACTGTGGAGGAATGTGAATATCATAATTAAACTATATACCAATAAATTCTTTACCCATATCTTCGCGGTGTGCAGCGCGTGAATACCGTCGCATACCCATCAAAAGTCCGAGTGCAATAAATTCTACCAATAAATGCGAACCACCGTAACTCATAAATGGCAGCGTAATACCGGTCACAGGCATAATACCAATATTCATACCGACATTAATCAGGATATGCGACAAAAGCATGATCGTGAGGCCAGTGGCAAACAGTGTTTCAAAATTCGTAGCGCCGAGAAACGCGGCCTTAATAATACGCGAGATAAGCAGCCCATAGAGAATGAGTAAGAACATGGCACCAATGAATCCCCACTCTTCGGTAAAGGCCGCAAAGATAAAGTCTGTCTGATATTCCGGCAAATACTGCAAACGAGACTGTGTGCCGAAGCCGACACCCTTGCCGAGTAAACCACCAGAACCAACAGCAATACGCGATTGGTACGCATTGTACCCTGAGCCACGAATGTCGTAATACGGATTGAGGAAATTAACGATACGCTCCTTTTGATACGGCTTAAAAACAAAAAACCAAAGCCCGCCGAAGGCTGTCAGCATCATGAGGAAAACCACACCGAGATGCTTTTTTGAAATACCGGAAACGAGGGTCATGCCGAGCCAAATCATAAAGATGATAATTGCCGAGCCAAAGTCCGGCTCAAGGAAAATGAGAAAGAGCGGCACAAGAGCATATAATCCTGAAATAATAACGTGTTTGACGTGTCTAATTTCGACATGTCGCCGAGAATAGTATTTTGCCAAAAGCATAATGAGAGCAATTTTGACGACGTCTGAAGGTTGAAAAGAAAAAGCCCCAAATGAAAACCATGATTTTGCACCGTTGACGACATTGCCCCCTATGAGAACAGCGACAAGGAACAGCACCGCTATTGCATAGATACCAAGCGCGATATTGCTCCGCTTGAGGAAGCGCACATCAATGCGTGATGCGACAAAAAATGCGATGAAGGAAACAATAACCCAAATGATCTGACGGCCAAAAAAACCGGCCTCGCTGCCGGTAAATGATTTCATCGTAATGAGACCGGCGGCAATGATCGGCACGACAGCAAAAACGATCAGCCAGTCCATTTTTTGAGTGGAAGATGAACCCATGCTGCTATTCTTGCCGATTGGCAAAGACATTTATCTGACTAATTACCTCAATACGCCTTGGTTCACCCGCAAACGGTTCACGCCATGTGAATGTCAGGTTTTTCTTACTATTAGCGACTAGGCCATCAACGATTGTTTTACTCACTGCGAGTGCATTGTCGTCAGCGTCATAGATGATCGCAAAAACGTCGATATTTCTAACTTGCGAGATTGTTGGGTTTTCAATAACGACAGAAAGCCTAGGGGCAATTTCCAAATTACTTGGTACTCCAGCTTGGGCAAAAATAATTTGTTTTGATTCGTCTTCGGTTACTTTGAGCCACTCCGGAGTGCTCGCAAATTTAAATGTTGTGTTTTTGGGGATACGATTGCCGGTTGCAATTGCAGGTTCAAAGATACCAAATCGGCCATTCGCCGGAACGTACGCGGTTCCCTTTCGTGAAGAAATGAAAATATTGTCGGCATCGTAGAATGTAAATTCATAGTAAATAACCCGTGCGGCCGCCTGGAGGTTTTGATTTTCGATATACGCAAATGCATTGTAGAAACCCTCACTCACTTTGAATGATCGTGACCACTTCACAACGAGTGGCACGGCCTCAGCCGCACAGATTCGTGCACAACCGCCGCCGCAGTCTGTTCCGACCTCCGCCCCATTTCGCTTACCATCAGAGCAGGTTGGGTCTTTGGTGAGCTTTGGGTAGATATTGATGAAGAGAAAAAGCGCAATTGCAATGCAGGCAATACCGCCATAATAAAGCTTTCGTTTTCCGGACCAAGTCATAAGTAGCTACAGTATAAGCTATCGGCGTATTAGTTGCCAGAATTAATTTTTTCGCGGGTCACATCACCGACAAAACCTGTTGCGGGAGTGATATTGTTTGCAACTTGAAAATCCTTTACTGCCTGTTTTGTTATAGGCCCAAATTCACCAGTTACATATTTTTCTTTAAGGTAACCATTTGCAGCCAAGTATTTTT
>JAGOOL010000020.1 GCA_017992485.1 Minisyncoccota bacterium | reverse complement strand
GCGCCAGTAAGTACTATAGCACCGAGGACGACCAGGAAGTCTCTAAATGAACTAATGAAAACAATTTCACTATTCATACCAAACACACCAGTGATGAGGGTGAGCGGAAGCATGATAAATGAAATGATTGTGAGGACCTTGATTGTTTCGTTTGTCTTTGAGGTAAGTAAAGCATCATTTGTATCTTTGAGATCATTAAGAATTTCTTTGTGACTTGCCATAATACTTTCTACACGACGATACTCACCGGTAATCGATTCGAGGTGGTGTTTGAATTTCTCACCAAAGAGGTGAGAGCCGGCAGACTCAAATGATGTCAAAACATGTTCATGGAAACGGATCGCTTGTTTAAAATCGAGAAGTTTTCGATTGCTATTTGAGATGACGCGAACCATTTTTTCTTCTTTATTTTCAAAAATGTTCTGCTCGATTTCTTTGAGATCTTCTTCTATTTCATAGAGCTGTGCTTCAGAATATTTGTAGAGTTCGCGCATGATATAAAAAAGAAGAAAGCCGGCATGGTCGCCCATGGGTCGTTTGTCGAGAATCGATTTTACCTCGAAGACGCGAGAAAATTCATGGAGTGGATCAACTGGTTCATAGTGAACAGTAATCAAGAATTCTTTACCGACGATGAAGTCGATTTCTTGCTCGTAGCGAACACCGTCACGAGAGCGACCGATGATAGGGAAATGGAGAACAAGGTAGGCAAAGTGCGGGTAGAGGTCAACTTTACCGCGCATGCTTTTTTCGAGGAGCTCTTCGCCGACGAGTTCCGGCAAAGCATATTCCTCCATGAGGTGGAGAATTTCATCACGAGTTGGGCCTTCAACATCAATCCAGGTGAGGCCCTTGTGTTTGTATTTTGAAACCATGTTGCAATTATATAGGTAAAAAGAGAATTGAGGTAGTGGAATACCTTGATACTGGTTGCCTATTTCTAAACAAAATAGATATAAAAAAACTCTTAAACATTGTTTAAGAGTTCTCTGTTTTATTAAGGATATCTCCAGACTTCAAAATGGGGAGGTGTGCTTAGGATCGATGATTCGTTCTTGAGAATGTAAATACCACTGGTTGTAAAATGTACTATGTCAGTGACATAAATAAGGGATGTGTAGCTTTGTTCGGTTATATCGCAGACTGTAATAGCTTGACCACTAGCACCCTCTCTGTATGTTTTCTGGATCTTTATGCATTCATCATTAATAAATTTTGCATATAGATTACTGAGTAATACAGTCTTATTTCGTATAATCGGTTCCGGAACCTTTTTATACTTATCAATTAAGAACACTGCTTTGTCCAATTCTGCTTTATAGACATTTCTCGTCGTCAGCAGAGGTTTTCCGCTTAGGCAGCCCCGGACGAGGTCTAGTATAATGGGCATGTTTTCGGTGTCGACTTTTATTATTTTGTACATGGTCTGGGATTTTGGTTTCTTCTAAAATAACATATATGTATGATTAGTCAATATTATCATTAGTATGCCAAAAATGCCGTAATAGCCTAAGATTTCGTAGTATCCTTGCATTTTTCTGAAAAACCTTTAGAATACCAGCATTATGGCAGTAAAGAAGGCAACAACTAAAAAAGCGGTCAAAAAAGCCCCGAAGAAGGCTAAGGCAGTAGATACTGGCGAATTCGCTGTTATTATGACTGGCGGCAAGCAGTACCGTGTTTCAGTGGGTGATACGATCATGATCGAAAAGCTCCCAACTGAGAATACTGCAGGGGATATCGTTGTCTTCGATAAGGTGCTCCTCGTTGATAATGCTGAAGGTTGTACAATCGGTGACCCGTTCATCGCTGGTGCAGAAGTCCACGCTGAATTCAAGGAAAACGGCCGCGCTCACAAAATCCGCATCGTTAAGTACAAGGCCAAGGCTCGCCAGCTCACTCAGAACGGCCACCGCCAGCCATTTGCTAAGCTTGTCGTTACCGCGATCAAGTAATCTCAAAATCGTCTATCTCAATTTTAAACGAAAAAGCCCCAACAAGTGGGGTTTTTTCTTGCCTGGTTTTCCCAAATATATTTCCCAATTAGGCTCTTTTTTGCTAGTATCTCTCTATATGATACAGCGAACATACATTAAAGATCTTATGGCTGAAGCGGGTAAGGAAGTCACTGTCCTCGGCTTTGTGCAAGCTTCTCGCGACCAAAAGAAAATTATCTTCCTTAATATTCGTGATGTAACTGGTCTTGTTCAGGCTGTTATCTTTGGCAATGAAGAACTATTGGCTATTGCTCGTGAGATTTCTCTCGAATCTGTCATTAAGATCTCTGGCATGGCAAAAGCTGAACCACAAGCTCCTGGTGGGGTTGAAATCGCGGCGACAGCGATCGAAGTCTTGTCAGTATCTGCTCCGGAACTTCCAATTCCTATTGTTGTCCAAAAAGGCGGCGGCGAAATTGATCAGCCAATTCGACTCGATCACAGACAGCTCGATTTGCGACGACCGGAACATTTGGAAATTTTCAAAGTCTGGACTTTGCTTGAAAAAGGCTTTCGCAAATACTGGAACGATAATAACTTCATCCAGATTTATACTCCGTCATTCATGCAGACTCCATCAGAAACAGGTGCGGAAGTTTTTGCTGTCGACTATTTTGATAAAAAAGCATACCTTGCGCAGTCCCCACAATTCTACAAGCAGATGGCAATGTCAGCCGGCTTTGAACGCGCATTTATGGTTGGTCCAGTTTTCCGCGCTGAAGAATCATTCACAACGCGCCACCTCACAGAATTTACTGGTTGGGATTTCGAAATGTCATATATTGAAGACCATCACGATATCATGGATAACGAAGAAGGAATGATTGTCGAAGGTTTTAAGGCAATCAAGGAGGCTTTACCGCACGTTGCGATCGACATTCCATCTATGCCATTTCCACGAATTCCAATTGTTGAAGCTAAAAAAATGTTGGCTGAAGCCGGCATCCCAAGTGCAGAAGAACACGATCTTTCCCCAGAAGAAGAGCGCGGACTTTGCGCACTCGTGAAAGAAAAGCACAATCATGACTTTGTTTTCGTTACTGACTATCACAAATCAAAGAGTGCCTTCTATCATATGCGTCACACTGATGACAATGATCGCTCACGACGCGCCGATCTTTTATATCGAGGTATTGAAATCACAACACTTGCTCAGCGTGAACACCGCATCGATATTCTAGAGAAGCAGGCGCTCGATAAAGGCATGAGCCTTGAATCACTTGCTGACTATTTGAACTTTTTCCGATATGGTGTTCCTCCACACGGTGGTGCTGGTATTGGACCAGGACGTTTGATTATGAAAATTCTTGATCTCCACAACATTCGAGAAGCAACCTACTTGCCGCGTGATGTAAAGCGCTTGAATCCATAGTATACTTTTGTTCGTGGAACCCATTTACAGCGTCAAAACTTCGGCCTTCGAAGGACCGTTCGATATTCTCCTTGATCTGATTGAAAAGCGAAAACTTTTCATCAACGATATTTCGCTCTCGCAAGTAACCGATGACTTCCTCGGTTACATCCGTCGCATGGAAAATGCTGACCCAAGTACGCTCTCCGGGTTTATTGTTGTTGCGGCAACGCTCATTCTCATCAAGTCGCGTTCACTCTTGCCGAACTTTACGCTAACAAAAGAGGAAGAAAAAGAAGCCGGCGATCTGGGCAAGCGACTCAATCTCTACCGTACATTTGTCGATCTTGGAGAAAAGCTCCGCAAGCAATTTGGTAAATATATTGCTTTTGAAAAGCGAATGGTGACAGATACACAGCCGATTTTCGTGCCGTCGCAGCTTATCTCGACGTTGTCGATGCGTGAGGCGGTAAAAAATGTCCTCAATAACATTCCGAAAGTTGAAAAACTTCCGGAAGTTGAAGTGAAGAAAGTCATGAGTATTGAAGAAATGCTCGTTCGCCTGACTGACCGTATGGAAAATGCTATGAATTCGAGTTTCCGGCAGTTCGTTGGCGTCGGCAAACCTGCGAACCGCGAAGAAAAAGTTTTGGTTATCGTTGGCTTTCTTGCTATGCTTGAACTTGTTCGGCAGGGAATTATGGATGTTTTACAGAGCGATATGTTTGGCGATATAGAAATGTCCAAACTCGGTGCCGATGTTTCGCAAACAGTAGCTGAAGACAGTACGGACAATGGTTCATTCGAAGAATTACCTGCATACTAATTACTTTTCATTTTTTAATTTCTCTTCATATTTATTTCATACCATTATGCTTTCACTTGATGCAAAAATAGAATCAATACTTTTCTTTAAAGGGGAACCGATTACGTATAAAGAACTGCAGCAGATTCTTAAATCTCAGCCGGAAGAGATTAAAGAGGCTATTTCTGTACTCCGTGACCGTCTTACAAATGGCGGCATCTCGCTGATTGAAAATGGTGAACAAATTGGACTCTATACTTCTCCAGAGGCGAGTGCACTTATCGAAGATCTTCGCAAAGATGAACTCTCAAAGGAACTGTCAAAAGCATCTCTCGAAACGCTGTCTATTATTTTGTACGGTACAGATGTGGCGAGAAGTGATATCGATTTCATCCGTGGCGTTAATTCAAGCTTTATTCTTCGCAACTTACTCATCCGCGGCTTGATCGAGAAAAAAGAACATCCAGTAGATGCTCGCAAAAATATTTATGTACCAACACTTGAACTTCTTGCATTCATGGGGGTAAGCCAGCTTTCCGAGCTTCCTGATTACGAAACAACACGCACCTCACTTGCTGCTTCAAAAGAAAAAAATACAGAAGAAGCCGCTTAAGTTTTTAGTTAATTGAAATTCGCCCCAATGCACAAGCTCACTTACAACGAAACACGACTCTTGATTGCAATTATCGGGCTCATTGTACTTGGTAGTTTTACCTATTTTGCTTCGAGACAAAAGCTAGCCGGCTTGCAAAAAGACTACATAGAAGAACGTCTTGACCAGGAAGCCCTCAATGCTTTTTTTACAACAACCGACAATGCGAAGGCTATCTATGTCTATGATGCAACAAAACAAAAAGTATTATTTGAAAAAAATGCTGATACACCACTGCCCCTTGCCTCTGTAACCAAGCTTGCAACTGCGCTCGTTGTTGAAAAAGAATTTTTACAAGATGAAACGATCACAATAAGTGACAGTGCTCTCAAAATCGAAGGTGACAATGGCCTTGTTCTCGGAGAAAAATGGAGTCGTGACGCATTACTTGGTTTTATGCTCGTCATTTCTTCGAACGATGCAGCTTTTGCATTTAAGGAAGCGTATGAATCGAAAACAGCGCCCATCGGAGAGCGTAATGACTTTATTGCCGCAATGAATTCGTATGCAAAAGATATTGGTCTTGAACATACAACATTTTCAAATCCGGCTGGTTTAGATAGGGCAGGGCAGGCCGGTGCAATCGGCAGCGCGCGCGATATGGGTAAACTTATTGAACATTTTCTCGATACAGCACCAAGCCTGGCGACCGAAACTATGTACCCACAACAGACCTACAAGAGTCTTGACGGTAAAAGTCATACGATTTCTAATACCAATGATTTAGCAGTGCACATCGATAGTTTACTTGCGTCAAAAACCGGCTATACGAATTTGGCGGGTGGAAACTTGGCGATTGCCTACAGAATGCCTATATACGGCAACACTATTATCATCGTCGTCCTCGGTTCAACACGCGAAGGTCGTTTTGTCGATATCGAAGGCTACATGGAGGGTGTTGAAAATTATTTTAAGATTTCCAAAAAATAAACTATAATTGTGACTATGATTGCATTAACCCTTACAAAAGTCCTTTTACCAGCGGCTGCCGCTTTTATTATTGGTATTCTTATTACACCTTTACTTTCAAGTTTGATGTACAAGTACAAGCTGTGGAAGCGTGTCTCACGTCAAACAGCAAATCCAGATAAACTTTCAGATGAATTTATTAAACTCAATAACCAAGTAGAAGAAGTCCGCACACCACGCGTCGGCGGTATCGTCGTTTGGGTGTCGATTATTCTCACAACAGTACTTTTCTGGCTCATTGCTCGCTTCACTGGTGCAAATGACACAATCTTTGACTACGTCTCTCGTCAGGAAACATGGTTGCCGCTTGCCGGTATTATTGTCGGTGCAGCACTCGGCCTCATCGAAGACTTACTCGAGATCTGGGGTGGTGCAGGCAACAAAATGACGCACGGCTTGCCAAGTCGCTACCTCATTCCGATTATTGCCGTTATTGGTCTCGTTGGTGCGCTTTGGTTTTATATAAAGCTCGATATGAGCACAATCAACATTCCGTTTTACCATGCTGTTGATATTGGTTGGTGGTTTATTCCACTCTTTATTTTAGTTATGCTTGGCACTTTCTCGAGTCGCGTTATCGACGGTGTCGACGGACTTTCCGGTGGTGTTCTCGCAACAATCTTTACGAGTTACGGTTTCATTGCTTTTGCACATGAGCAATTCGACATCATGACATTGTCATTTGTCATTGCCGGCGCCTTGCTCGCATTCCTCTGGTTCAATGTGCCACCAGCTCGTTTCTATATGGGTGAAACTGGTATGCTGCCGCTGACGATTGCGCTCACTGTTATTGCCTTTTTGACGCACGAGCCACTCCTCCTCATCATTATCGGTTTCCCACTCGTTGCAACTGCTTTCTCTTCACTTATTCAAATCATCTCAAAGAAATTCTTTGGTAAAAAAGTTTTCCGTGTTGCTCCGCTCCACCATCACTTCGAAGCTCTCGGCTGGTCTCGTCCAAAGATTACGATGCGTTACTGGATCGTTAGTCTCATGTGTGGCGTTGTTGGTGTAGTTATCGCGTTGTGGTCATAGTCACCGCTAAAGCTAATTGAGAATGAAAGATGTTGAACCTAAAAAAGTTGATAAACTGTTTCTCACAATTATCCTGCTCTTAACAGGTATCGGTTTAATCTTTTTCATTTCGGCTTCACTTGGTGTGCTCGCAAAGAGCGAAACAAAATTCTACAACATTCTCTTTACACAGCTCGCAGTCGGACTTGTTGGAGGAATGCTCGCGCTCTACCTGACAGCACGAATCAATTACAAAGTTTGGAGGAGATACGCATTCTTCTTTCTTCTGGCTGCTCTTGGATTGTCGCTCCTCGTTTTCGTGCCAAGTCTAGGACTTGAACACGGCGGCGCAACACGTTGGGTAAGTCTCGGTTTTATTTCATTTCAGCCGGCTGAATTTCTCAAGATTGCATTCATTATCTATTTTGCGTCATGGCTTTCGGCTGTGCGCGAAAAAGCTGATTCATTCAAATACGGATTGCTACCGTTTTTCGTCTTGCTTGGTATTATTGCGGCAATTTTGCTCAAGCAGCCGGATACGAAAAGTTTGATTCTTATGTTTGTCACTGGTTGTGCGATGTACTTTATGACGGGTGTCAGTATAAAGAAAATTATGATTATCGGCGGTATTTCAATCGCTGGTTTTGCGCTACTCGCTTTTACGACTCCGTATTTGCGAGATCGGGTAAAAACATTTATGAATCCTGACCACGATCCGCGTGGTTCTTCGTACCAGCTCAAGCAAGCACTCATTGCTGTTGGTTCTGGTGGCGTCACCGGCAAGGGAATAGGTTTGAGCGTGCAGAAGTTCAGTTATTTGCCGGAGCCACAAGGTGACTCTATATTTGCTGTGATTTCAGAGGAAACTGGTTTTATCGGTTCACTTGTGGTCATTATTCTCTATGCGGCATTTGCAATGCGCGGACTGCGTATTGCTTCTCGGGCACCGGACGCTTTTGGGCGACTACTTGCTGTTGGTTTGGTGATTATTTTAACGGCCCAATCCTTCCTCAATATAGCTTCAATTCTCGGACTCTTTCCGCTCACGGGTGTGCCGCTGGTCTTTATGAGTCAGGGCGGAACGTCGCTCATGATTTCGCTTGCTGCGGCCGGTATGATTTTGAATATTTCGCGGTTTCAGAAGAGAAGAACTGCGTAGTAATACGTTTTATATAAAAATTATGCTAAAATTCTCCCTATGAAGATCGTACTGACAGGTGGCGGAACAGGAGGGCATTTTTACCCAATCATTGCCATTGCCGAAGAAATCAATCGAATCGTCGACAAAGAACACATTGTCGACTCAAACCTCTACTATTTTTCCGATAGTCCTTTCGACAAGACCATGCTCTACGAAAACGGCATCCGCTACGAATGGGTCCCGGCAGGTAAGTGGCGTCTCTATCCGTCGATCAAAACAATTGTCGACATGTTTAAATTGCCGTACGGTATTTTGGTCGCGATTTTTAAACTCTATCGTTTGTATCCTGATGTAGTTGTTGGTAAGGGCGGCTACGCGTCATTTCCAACACTTTTTGCGGCCAAGCTTTTGCGTATTCCGGTTATCATCCACGAATCAGACACCGTTCCCGGCAAAGTCTCAAAGTGGGCCGGTAAATTCGCCAAGAAAATCGCTATCTCATACCAAGACGCAATTCAATATTTTCCAAAAGATAAAACTGCATGGACGGGCCAGCCTGTTCGCGCAACTATTTTGAATGCGGCCAATGAAGGCGCAAAAGAATATTTGAAACTCGAAGAGGGCATTCCTGTTATCGCGCTCATTGGTGGTTCGCAAGGCGCCATGATCCTCAACAATGTCATGCTTGATGCATTACCGGATCTCGTCAACAAATACGAAGTCATTCACCAGACAGGAACCAAGAATTATAAAGAAACAACAGAAACAGCTGAGATCGTGCTCGGTGACAATGTTAACAAGCGTCACTACAAACCATATCCATTTCTCAATGACCTCGCTTCGAAAATGGTTGCCGGCGCAGCAGACATTATTATTTCGCGCGCAGGTTCTGCAATCTTTGAATTCGCAAGTTGGGGAGTGCCATCGATCATCATTCCGATCACCAAGACAAACGGCGACCACCAGAAAAAAAATGCATATGCATATGCGCGAGGCGGTGCATGTGAAGTAATTGAAGAATCTAATCTCACTTCTTCTGTTCTCGAAACAACAATTAACGACTTACTCTCAAATCCCGAAAAAATGGCGAGTATGCAGCGAGCGGCTAGTGCTTTCTTTAAACCAGGTGCAGGCCAGGCTATTGCTGAGCAGGTTGTGAAGATTGCGCTCAGTCACGAAAGTTAGCTGTGAGCGAAATAGTAATAAAAAAAGCAGCTTCAGAGAAGCTGCTTTTACTATTACGTCCAAGAAAACCGTTAGTTTAGTTTTAAGTCCCAAACAACTGTATTCTTCTCAACTTTAGCCAGAAAAGATTTGTTCAAATTATTTTGTGCTGCAAGTGTTGGTCTCAAAAAACTCATTTGCCAAGCCTGTAGATCATGACTGTCGATATTTCTCAGAATAATATTCTGAGCAAGAGCTGAAAGCTCTATTTCGCGATTTGTAGCATTTATTCGTATTGATCCATATAATCCATACTTACTTGCTATGGAAACAATGGCCTCGGGATGCGAAACTGCTTTTAACAAATCACAGAAGCGATGAGCAATAATTGCTGCCATTTGCTCTTTGTCCGAATGCTCTGCAACGAAAGCAATGTCATGATCAGAGAAGCTGTCCATAAGAAATTTTTCGATGTTGGCATCTTTCCTTGCCTGTGCCTCAGCTCTATCTTTTTTCGGAAGGTAAGATCTGAAGAACCAGATTGCTGCTCCAACAATAGAAGCGATTGTCAGTAATACTGCGACTGTTGAGTTCATATGTTTTTTGTTTTAAAGTACGTTTGTATTATAGCACAATAGTAGGTAGTATGTCAATGTGTGGTAATTACCAAAAAACCCATATTTTGCTATACTTTTCCCATGTTAGATAGTGAAATTGAAAAAGGACGCAAAGTAGTCACTCGCTTTGCTCCAAGCCCAACAGGTTACATGCACATTGGCGGCGTTCGAACCGCGCTTTTTGCATGGGCGCTCGCTCGCCAGAATAATGGCATTTTTATTTTGCGTATTGAAGACACAGACAAGGAGCGCGAAGTAGAAGGTTCGATTCAACAAATCATTGATTCACTCAAATGGCTCGGTATAACTTGGGATGAAGGCATCGATATCGGCGGTCCGGCAGGTGAGTATCTCCAGTCAAAACGTTTGGACAGCTACAAAAAATACGCTACGCAACTATATGAAAAAGGTTTGGCATATGCTGACCCGTACACACCAGAAGAAGTTGATGCATTTCGTGCAAAATCAGAAGCTGAAGGTAAACCATTTCTCTTCCGCGACTATCGTCCGGAGAATCCACCAGTGTGGGATGGAACTCAACCGCTTCGCCTCAAAATTACAGACATCAAACCGTCGCACTGGCACGATGCTATTCGCGGGGATCTTTCGGCTGGACCAGAAGCACTTGATGATTTTGTTTTAATAAAAAGTGATGGTTATCCGACGTACAACCTCGCACACATCATCGACGACCTCGAAATGCACGTCACGCACATTTTGCGAGCGGATGAATTTATTTCTTCTGTTCCGAAATACCTCGCACTCTACGATGCTATCGGTATTACTCCGCCAATCATGGCAACACTTCCACCAATCATGGCGCCAGACGGCAAGAAAAAACTTGGCAAACGTGATGGAGCGAAAGATATTCTCGGCTATCGAGACGATGGATACCTTCCGGCTGCGATGCTCAACTTCCTTGTATTCATCGGTTGGAACCCTGGTGACGAGACTGAAATCCTGACATCGGACGAATTTATCAAACTCTTTGATCTTTC
>JAGOOL010000019.1:5163-10867 GCA_017992485.1 Minisyncoccota bacterium | reverse complement strand
ATTTATTATTTACCGATAATTGATAATCGTAGTATCATGTACCTATCATATAAACTGTATGGCATATAAACAAAAGAAAACTAAAACATCAAAACTTCTTATTCTTTCTGTAGGAATAGTCGCAATTGCCTTCGGCGTCTTCGTGCTTGATAAAAATAAACTGCAAAAAACAGAAGACGTAGCAGCAGTACGTAGTGCGGGTCCTATAATAGTACAGCCTAACTGCAATGCGAATACATACCAAGGAGTGCGAGTTTCTTTCATTTCTGGGGTAGCAACAAAAACAACTGTGGCTGGGGTAAATAATGATCGCGCTAATTTCCAGGTGCGCTATTCAATCAGAACTGGTGCTTGCGCTATATACGTTGCCATCAGACCAGTTTCTACTTTCCAGTGGTGGAGTGGTAGTGGCTCGTCAGCTACTGATTTTGGTATATATGGTTACCCAGATAATCCTGTTTTGCAGCAAAATATTTATCCGAACAACTACTACAAGATCGCCGCTAATACACAAGAAAATTTTACATCAACATTTAACTTGGATCTTGCAACTGCCTCCACTTTCAATCATGGTTCAGGTAATTACCGTCTTTACTTAAGCCAAGTACAATGGGATACAATAAATGCTCCAATACCAGCAAGAACCTTCTTTACGGGATTTACTCCTACAAGTACTTCAACAGTTTGGACAACTAATTGGGTTAACTTAAATTAATTACGCCAGATATTTCCAACATCACCCCACGTTCAGAACTTCGAAGAATTTTGGTACTATATACATATGAATAAAAAATATATCATCGGCGGCATTGTTGTGCTCGCGGCAGTGGCAATTATTATTGCGCAAAAACCTGCTCAGGTTTCATCGGAAGGTTATAAGAATACTTCATATACAATCGAAGGACAGTCTGTTACTCTTGTTGACGGATTTTCTGAAATTGAAGCAGCACCCGGTTCAGCAAGCAAGATAACTACTCGATACTTCGGCAATGAAGTTAAACACGACCTCAATAATGACGGACGAGAAGATGTTGTCTCCATCGTAACTCAGGAGACTGGGGGAAGTGGTGTCTTTTTCTATGCAGTAGCTGCACTCAATACACCAGCTGGGTATGTGGGATCAAGTGCTTTCTTGCTCGGCGATCGTATTGCTCCACAATCAACAAGTATTGATGAAGGGACAACAACACAAGGAACGAAGCGCGAAAACGTCATTGTCGTCAACGTTATGACCCGTGCAGCAAATGAGCCATTTACAGCAGAACCAACAGTGAGCAAGAGTGTTTGGATTAAGCTCGATCCTGCTACAATGCAATTTGGTGAAGTCGCGCAAAATTTTGAAGGAGAAAGTCGATAAGTAGTAATTATCGCCATTCGAACCTAAAAAAAGCCGCCCACACGGGCGGCTTTGATTTTATAATGCTTTCTCAAGTTCGATAAGCTTCTTTACTCCATCATATAACTGTTGGTAGATCTCCCTTTCTGTAACACCTAGACGGCGTTTGTTGGAAATGTCGTAAATACCATCAGAAGATTCGGAGTGCTCTCCGTGAACACCTCGGATAGATAATCCAAGAGTTGCACAAGTCGCTTTAAAGTCCGGGCTTGCAGATAATTTAGGAATCTTGATATGTACAGAAGCACGCATCGCAGTTCCTAGATTTGTAGGACATGTTGTGTGATATCCGCGAATATCATCAAAGGCAAAATTGATATGCTCATTGATGAAATTCAAAGCAGTTGCAAGGCGAGTAAATACCTCGGCAATATCGGCACCAGTTTGCATACTAATGATACGCATACTATCCTCTTCTGAAATCCAGACAAGGAATTTCTTGTCATCTGAAAAGAAGATACCTCTGTTTTTTGGCCAATCACGGTTGACGCCAACACTTTCAAGGAAACGATCGCCTTGTTTAAACAAGAAATGATCTTCTACCATTTTCTGCCTTATCTCCTCGGTCATTCCATCGAGCGGAAAGTATTTCCCCTTGAGACTGCCAGGAAGTTGCTCTAAGGCTTCAACAATTTCTGACTCCATATTTGCACGATCTTCCGCAGAAATAGCAGACGGGAAGGCATACTTTGCAAAATTTCTTCCCACACGAATACGGGTTGATACTACATAGGCGCCTTCTGGGTCAAGATTTTCAACAGGCAAACCCTCAAGCGAGAAATCACTTTTGTGTCCATTCATATCATAATTATGATATTCACGTATCACGGGATCAAATAGTGGTGCAAGCATTGTGTATGATTCAGGATCTCCTGCGTACACACCAATACTCGAATCAGGGTTGTCTACTCCTGACTGAATAGCTTTTTCTACTGTCCATCCGTGGGGTGTTGTTACTCCTTTAAGCTCGGCAATTACTTCTTCGGTACAATGCTTTTTCATAAGCATGTCTGCGTTTGGTTTAATTTCTGTCATAATGAACATAGTTTAGTATATATTTTGCGATAATACTATCTTTTAATGATTATTTGTCAATATACAAAATATACCAGTTCCCGTATGTTACCTCGGGGACAGTAACCCTTCTTTCTCCATGATTTGGTAAACATGGTCAATAATTTTGGAACGAGTTATTGGTCCTACTATGCCATCTGTGGGAGTACCTTGTTCTTGTTGTAGCTTAATTACCGCCTCACGAGTTATTGGGCCGTATATACCAGTGATTTGTTGATTGTTTAAGAGACCATGCTTAACTAAGTGGGACTGAAGTGCCCTAACTGAATCACCTTGGGTACCATATAAAATATCGTGTGCGAATACGGTGAGCATTTCATTTCCCATTTCCATTGCAAGAAAGCTGGTGAGGGGTAACTTATTTATAATTTCTCGAGTCGCTGTATCAACAATACCTGTGGTTGGTAGGTTATATTTTTCTTGCAAAAGTAATACTGCATGCTCAGTGAGTGGACCAAAGTAGCCAGTAACGAATCCATCGGTATATACAGATGGATCAGTAGCGAGAATACTCTGTAGGTGCTTCACTTCGTGGTCTGTGTCTCCGCGCTTGAGGTCTTTAGTGATGAGAAGGCTCAACGCGATATGATTTACTGTTCCAATATCGCTGACTGTGTAATCCTGATCTTTTTTTGAGGGAGCAATTGACATTTTTACAGGTAAGGAATAGTTTGGTACGTCATCGTGGGTGAATATTGCGTAGTAGTATGTCGAATTATTTTTGAGTGGGGAATCACTCAGCACATCCCCGTGACCAGTGTAAATAATGTCACCGTCGCTTGGATGTGTCGGGTAGTGATCTTTGTTGCGAACAACCTGAGTCCTAGTAAAGTCAGGATCATCAGGGTTTCTCCACCATATGGTGATGACTCTATCGAATCCAATAGCTTGCACTTCACTCACCATTGCCGGCGGAGTGGTATCGGTATTTTCCTTTATAAATTTCCCACCAGGAAGTGTTACTGAGACAACATTAGAAATCGGTGAAATATTGCCGAATGAATCCGATGCTTTGATTGCAAAATAACTAAGTTGTCCGCCCGTAAGTCCTACGATTCTGTATGAATTCATTTTCCCATGTTGCTCCAGCTCCTCTACTTTGATCGTTTTTTCGTGGAAGGTAGGTTCGCTGTAGAAATTACTCTCGTTAATTGGTTCGTGCGAATGGTTGATGTCGTAAAATCGAATTCCTGTGGAATCGAATGGAGCCGACCACGAGAGCTCAATTGATGTTTCGTTTATATCTGAGACAGATAAGTCATGTATAAGCTCCGGGGAAGTACTATCTTCGGTGCTCTTGAGTGTTGTAAACGTATTGTTGTTTGAAAATATCTTCTCATTTTTTTCATCAATTGCCACAATTCGAAAATTGTATTCAGTATTTTGCTGCAAATTAGTAAGGATTATTGAGTGCTCAGTTGCTGCAGTGTGTGTCGTAGTTGTCGATTCGCCGTATGTAGGGGTAAATCCGTATTCGATGTATGCTGTTGCTATTTTGCTTGTGGTAAACGTCATTTCTGCTGATGATGTACCTATTTTTTTTGTCACTATTTCTGTAATCTGGTTAGCAAGAGCTTTTTCAAATAGTGGTGTTGCGAGTATATCTTCTTGTATATTTTTACGGTGACCACCTGTTGCATTTGGCAATGAAGGAGGCTCTTGAATATTTGGTAGATTGGTTGTGGTAAATTCCATATCACCAGAAGTAGTACTGTTACCAGACCCGTCTGTCGACCTAGCTCTGAAGTGGTAGGTTGTGTTCTGCGTAAGGTTGGTTAGTATGACTTCGTGGTTTATTGATAATGCGTCGTCACCATTGGCGGTATTTCCATATTCGGCTGTTTCTCCGTATTCAACCACAGAACTTGCTACTTCATTTGTTTCCCATGTTATTTTTGCCCAAGTAGCATTGATGTGTGTAGTTTGTATGTTTGAAATATGTGGTGGTGTTTCGTCCTGCATCACACCAGATGTTGTGGTAAATGAGTGCCCGCACGATTCCGCGATATTTTTTGCTGCATCTTCTGAATATACACAGTACGTGTATGTAGTTTCAGGAAGCAGTCCAGTAATAGTTATTAGGTGGTCAAGCGTAAGCTCTACGTCTACTGTCTTGGTGTATGTGCTTTCATCAATGCCGAATGTTACTTTGGAGTTTGCTAGTGCATTGGTGGTCCACACGACAACAACAGAGTTTTCTGTTGGGGGTTGATTGCTCACATCGTAAACCATGATAGGAATTCTATCGTTATTACTCTCAACCTTTTTTATATAAACGCTTGCTAGTATTCCTGTGATTAAAAGGAAAACGTAAAAATATAATAATTTTGGTTGTTTTGTTACTGTTGTCATGCGAAATAATTATATCAACTCCATGCGTATCAACAAAGTCATACGCAAGAGGACTAATTATTTATATTAAAAAACTATCGATCGCTTTGTTGTTGGCGGTTATTGAGTCCTTCAACTGAAACTATTTTTGAAGGCTGGTGATGTCCCGAAATGAGTCTAATAGATTTCGCGGGTACGTTTAAAAATGTCCCGAGTAGCTCCATCATTCGCTTGTTGGCTTGGTTTTGCTTTGCCTCTACACGAACATGGATGGTAAAAGTATCAGGTTTGTTTTGTAGTATAGACTCTGTTTTTGCCCCAGCCACAACTCTGACCTTGATATACATACTCCAATCCTAGCACGGGTGGTATTTCGCAGTAGCTCTACGTTGTTGAAATTCGAACATTCTTCCAGACAAAAAAAAGAAGCCAACCCGTTCCGGCTGGCTTCGATATGTTCATGTAACTATTATGCATTGTTTACCTTTGCACTATTGCGACGAGCTTTGATATTTTGCTTGCGTCGGAAATCTTTATTTACTCTACTATTGTAATCTGTCCGTGAAAAATTTCTTTCAATTTTTTCAAGGCGATTCGGGTGACGTAAGTCTGTCGGTTTAAGGTTTTCGTACTTGCAGACAAGATCAATTTCATCAGTGTACACAAATGTGTTAAAAATGTGTCCTTCGTTTTCTTGTAGACGAATTGATTCGCCGGATGCCATAGTTACGGTCATAAGACCTGTTGCTAGGAAGGAGATAGCTCCAATAGTAGTGGATTTGAAATTCATAAGGTACGTTTTTTTGAGGTTTTTATTCTGTCTGTATTATAGCATATTATGTTTAATTTGTCAACAATACGATACGGGGCTATTGTCACCCCTTTTGTAAAATGATTGATTTG
>JAGOOL010000019.1:0-5063 GCA_017992485.1 Minisyncoccota bacterium | reverse complement strand
GATTTGAAATTCATAAGGTACGTTTTTTTGAGGTTTTTATTCTGTCTGTATTATAGCATATTATGTTTAATTTGTCAACAATACGATACGGGGCTATTGTCACCCCTTTTGTAAAATGATTGATTTGATTTTTCGCCTATTTACGCTAGAGTAGTACAAAATACATCTCTAACATCTAAATGACATACACCATGAGAAAAGTTGCACTGATTGTTTATCCCGATAAGCGAATCTTCACCATCGGCGAGTATAGGGAGCCGCAAAAGCCTATGCATTCCGGCGTTACAGACGAGGAAAATGAATCTATGCGTGCGTACGGAGAGCGACGCAAACAGTATATGGAAGCTGTAAAAAACGCGGATTTGTGTCTGTATCCTGTAGCTAGAGAAATACTCGACGCGCAGTATCCGAACTGGGAACAAGACATTGCTGATAAAGCTGAATTCACTCACTACGATGTTAAAAATATTGTAGAGAGAGAATTGCTCCATGGTAGGAGAACTTTTTTTGATCTCAGGACCGATACGGAAATACTGTGTGTGGATGCGAAACCACTTCCGGGCAATGAACAGTATCCCAACCTCGAAGAAGGGAAAACATATCCGCTCCTCGGTATGACGCTTGATGGCGAAGGCAATCAGCATCTCAATGTCGGCATTGTATCAACCCTTAACTATGTCTCAAGTTATGAGACCGGCGCACATTTACCAAATGGTGACAAGATTCACTGGTGTCATCCGACACGATTTACAAAAGTTCTTCAGAAATAAACTCGCTAGCAGCAAGTCTGCTTAGCGGGTTTTTTATTTTCATATATTCCATACGAAAATCTTTTTATTTTACCCGCTCGGGTGTACAATGTATGTATGAATAAAGATAAAAAAGTTCTCATAGCACTTCGTATTGCAATGGGGTTTATATTTCTCTGGGCATTTATCGACAAAACATTTGGACTAGGGTTTGCAACGAGTGCCGGAAAAGCTTGGATCGATGGTGCATCACCGACGGCGGGATTTTTGTCGCACGGTGTCGAGGGTCCGCTTGCCGGATTATTCCAAAGTATGGCAGGTGTCGCAATTGTCGACTGGCTATTTATGGCAGGACTCCTTTTTGTCGGCATAACACTTTTGCTCAATAAATATGTGCGCTGGGGAAGTATTGTCGGCAGCATAATGCTTGCACTTATGTATTTGTCGCTGATGCTACCTGAGAATAATCCGATTATCGACGAACATATTATCTACATACTGGTGCTTTTGCTCATCGCGTCTACGAGCAACAATAACGGTGAACTTGTGCGTCAGTAATTTGCACGTTAGCAATATTCCGTTTTAGAAAATGAATACGCTAGCGGTGGGTACATCCTGCCCAGCAGCATGGTCGGCGCATACCACCACTCATTTTTGAAATAGCTTTTGCAATACGAATATTTCTCGTTTCAGCTTTTTTGCCGGAAATTACCCAGCAAATCCATTCATTGCGAGCAAGGGGAGTAATGTCATCCCAAATAGCCTGAGCCTTCGCATTCTTGGCAATGCTTTGTTTGAGGTCTGTGGGAAGTTGGTGAGGGAAATTTGTCATATCTGCATTTTATCAAATTGCTCGCTGCGGTGATAATTGGCACACAATATAAGCTGTGCTATAGTGCTGAAAACTTCTAAAAACTTCTTTATGAATAAAATAGAAAACGCACGCAAATATGCTTTTACAGCACCTTTTGTAATCATTGGATTTTTACTTATCGTTACTGCTGCTCCATGGAGCAATGAATGGTTGGCAGGATTGTTCGCGATTGGTTGGGGTCTATTCAGACATCACCCAGAGACCGACCAAGTCATTAGTATGAAAAATTCAAAATAGTATCTTTAGCCGCATTTTCATGTGGTTTTTTTATTTCTCAAATATGTGTAATACTCACCAAAAGACTTAAAAAATGTGCCATGAAAAAAATACTGCTTCTTGTGATGGTTTTGTCTGCATGCAGCAAGCCATTGTACGTTACGACATTACCATTGCCGAAGCCTCTTTCTACTGAAGAGCAGTGGAACATAGCAATGCTTGAGAGGGTAAAAGTGATTGAGTATCGTACGGGAATACTGTTTACAGAAGGTTGGGTACCGAGAATGCAATTTGGTGCTCCAGACTACATTTCGTCTACTGCCAACTTCGGGGGCTGCTATGATCAAAGTATTCGCGCCATGTGGGTAACGAGTGCGTACCGAACACTTATTCCATTTTCGGCACCAGGTTTTGCTGGTGATACAAATCCTCTTTCTGAAACTGCTCGTATGCTCATTGATCACGAGCTCGGCCATGCTCTCGCCGATCAGATTAGTTATCGGACACACAGACGAATCTGGCCCGACACTTCTGCTTGGAGAAATCAAACAGGTGATCAAAATCTGGCAGACAAAATCCTGACTGAAGGTGTTGGAGAATATTTTGGCAGACTGCTTGGTTCGGATACGACGACAAGTGCGGAATGGCTCCCTACTGGAGATGGTGGTTTTGCCTGGCTCATGGATAGTTGGCCGTACTATGGCGGCTACTGGCTCGTGAAGCCGATCATTGATCGATTTGGCGAGCAGGGAATTGCGTATATCGCAAAACATCCACTGCGATTTAAAGACAATAAGATTCGCCAAGCCGCGTACTTGTATCAAGAAAAAGCGTTCAAAAAACTCTCAAAATAACGAGAGTTTTTTTATTTTATTTCACCTCTCGACAAAATTCTGGTGAGGAGTAGTATCAAGAAAAAACACGCACTATGAAAAAATCTATATTCTACAAAGGGGTACTCATATCCCTCGTTATGTATTGTGTTCCGCTCGCGGTCCACGCGACAGGAGTAGTCGAGCAGTCAGCGGAAAAGGACGAATCGCCGTGCTTGCTTGCAAATGTCTTTGTCCTCATCGACAAATCGAAAAGTATGCGCATGCAAGAATCTTTGCAGTGTAAACTTTCGAATACGATTTTAGAAGGTTTGCCAATAAATCAACAGCAAGTTTGGTTTGGTTCCGGTGTATTTGGTCAAACATTTTCGGCGCCGCCATTTACCCACTCTCCTCGTATGGCACATGTGCAGCTTGATAGTCTTTGTTGCATGCCGGCGTATGGTGAGATGACCAAACTCGATAGTCTTGAGTTGTTCACCTTCAAAGAATTTTTTTCGAGAGTTGAGCGTGCAAGGGGGCAGATTGTACCAAATCTTTTGGTCATTATCTCTGACGGCGATTTTTCGGATTCAGATGCAACCAAAGCGGCGTGCGTTGTTCTCAAAGAAAAGTTCGGCATAAAAATCTTGGTAATTAGGATTGGTTTGGCCGGCAGTGAAAACGGAGCAGGAAATTTGTATACCATAGCCTCAGACGGTGACTACTATGCGGATGGTGCATCGGAACAAATACTCCAGGCTATTCTCGGGTTTAGCCAATGTCCATGAGGATGTCGGTATAAATAGTTTTTCTATAAAGATTCTGCATGACAGAATCTTTTTTATTGGAGCTAGGTATTTGTAGTACAATTAATGTATGAAAACTTACAATAAAGGTTTTGCCCCAATTACCGTTATACTCATCGTTGTCGCGATTTTGATCGTCGGTGGTATCGCATACTACGCGGGGTCAATGAAAGATCCAGTTCAATCAAATAATCAGCTACCGGGAGGAGTAATAATGCCGACGACGTTGCCATCACCTTACATTTCAGCCCAAGAAAATTGGCCACCGGTTATCACAACATCGGCAACTACATATAGCTGTACAACTGCATCAAGTGAAATGGGCACAACAGTTGAGCGTAGGATCAACAACAAAACATTTTGTGTAACCACTCGTACTGAGGGCGCTGCAGGAAGTAGCTACTCCACGTACACATATACAGCCGCCGCAACAAACACGAGTACAAAAACGACAACATTTACATTGCGGTATTCAAATTGCGGAAACTACTATGACCTACCTGAATACCCACTGTGTCAAAATGCCCAAGGATCATTTGAACTTGATGTAATCGTTGCAAGTTTTTTTGAGTAATTAATTTTTGATACATGAAAAAAGTTTTTAGTGTACTCATTCCAATTCTCGTCGTCGCGGGAATAGGCTATAAATACCAAAACACTATTTCCTCGGTGGTGTTTCCGTGTGCTCAGCCGATTACATATTCACTTGAAACATTCGATACACAATTTAATATTTCAGAGGAGTATTTCTTGAGTGCGCTCGCAGACGCGGAGGCAATTTGGGAATCATCGTACGGCGAAGCATTATTTACACGAGTCGAACAAGACGGTAGTTTGAAGATTAATCTTATCTACGATTATCGCCAGCAAGCAACGGATAAACTGATGAGCGTCGATATTGCCGTGCAGGACGACAAAGATTCATACGATTCTCTTAAAGTAAAATTTAAAGCACTTGAGAAAAAGCTAATCGTAGCCCGATCGACATACGAAAAACATCTTGCGGCGTACAACAAGAGAGGTGCTGCGTATGAAAAAGATATCGACTACTGGAATAGTAAAGATGGCGCACCAAAAGAAGAGTACGATCGTCTGACGCGGGAGCAAGTAGCGCTTGATGCGGATATTGCTAAACTTCAACAAGAACAAACAGTAATCAATGCAATGGTGGATGAGGTAAATGCTATGGTGACGGTACTCAATCGTTTGGCGCGTATACTCAATCTCTCAGTTGAAGAATATAATACGATTAATGAATCTCGCGGCGAAAGTTTTGAGGAAGGCGTCTATATAAGCGATGGATTGCGAAAGCATATTGATATTTTTGAATTTAGTAGCCGCGAAAAATTAGTACGCGTTCTGGCGCATGAGCTTGGTCATGCGCTCGGTATAGAACATGTTGCCGATGAAAAAGCGATTATGTATGAACTCAATAAAGAAAATAGTCTTAAATTAACAACGGCCGACATTACAGCACTAGAGAATAGATGTACCAGTGGAGAGTAATAGCCCAAGCTCTACTGTTGACGTGATACTCTTTATCCTATTAGATTAGGGTAGTACACGTAGATCTTAAACATATATAATTCATACCTAAACTATA
>JAGOOL010000055.1 GCA_017992485.1 Minisyncoccota bacterium | reverse complement strand
GGGTAAATAGTACCCTCGAAAAGTACCCTGTAAACGAAGAAAGTTCGGTCGAAATGTTCGGTGTAAACAGCAAAAGTTCGGTGAAAACCTTCGGTGATACGCAAGAAAGTTCCGAGAAAGGTTCGGAGATAATGCAAAAAGGTTCGGAGAAAAAGTTCGGAGATTCGAAAAACAAATCTAAAAGCATTGGGAAAACCGCACAAAAGATTATTGATTTCGTCATTTCCGACCCATCAATGTCTGCAGAAGCAATGGCCTATAAAATAGGAATAAGCTCCCGAGCCGTAGAAAAACATATTTCAAAGCTTCGTTCTATGGGAATTTTGTCCCGTGAAGGAGCAGACCATGGTGGTTATTGGCGCATTGTAATTAATCCTCAAACCTAGCAATAAACCTATGGGAACATCTTTCATTCCACTTTGTGTAATAATTGCCGTTTTGATTATTGCCTTTTTGTTTGCCTCCTTACCGCAGGTAAACCATAAAACGCAATACAGAGTGCTTTAGGTGAGTTCTATCAATTCAATTTATCCTCTTGTATCAGACAGCAGAACTCTTTAACTGCCCAATTTGTGAGCTTTAGTCTTTCAAATTTAGCGAATATTTTCTACCCCCCCCAATTTTTACAATAATTAACTTGTGTTTGTTGTAAAAATTGGATGTGCAGGCATAATTCACCCCAACAACTCAGGTTTCAGCCTGATTATTTGCGTGTAACGACTGATGTTATACACAAGACTGGTGAGTGCTACATTGGCTTTAGCACGAATAAGCCCTACTGTACGCACCACAAGTCCACGCATGGTTTGTTCCTCAAACCCGAATACATGCTCGACAAGGCAACGTGTCTTGGATTTTTTCCTATTGTCTGATTTCTGCTCCTTGGTAAGCGGACGGTTACGGTAGCCCTTTTCGCAAATTATCGGATTCATCTTATGCTGTTTTACAATCTCCTCTTGTCCGACATAACCGGCGTCCAAATACAAGTCCTTGCCTTCGTCTTTTTCATCCAGCAGTCCTTCAAAGCCTTTGGAATCATGCACTTCTGCCGACGTGGTATCATAAGAAAGTATGATCTTATTGCGTTTCTCAACTTTAGTATGCTGCTTGTAGCCGTAAAAAGTCTCATCACGCTTCTTTGTCCAGCGGGCATCTACATCCTTGTGGCACTTCTTGTGGGGATTGTCATTCCACAACTTATCACCCGCTCCCTGTTTTATCTGCTCATTTTCATCACGGGTGTTACGTTGGCGAGGGGCAATAACAAAACTGGCATCAATGATGCGACCCTCATTGAATTGCAGACCCTTACTTTCCATGAAACTATGAAATTCCGAAAAAAGCTTGTCATAAACGCCTGTATTTGTCAGGAGTTCGCGATACTTCCACACCGTCTTCTCGTCAGGAACATCGTCAACACATTCAATACCAAGAAACTTGCGGAAACTCGTACGGTCAACTATCTGATACTCTATCTGATGGTCACTCAAACCATAATAACGCTGAAGAAACAAGACCTTGAACATCAGCACACAGTCTATCGGCGGACGACCGGCATTACTTTTGCGCTCTCCGGTAAAAAGGGCTGATTCAAGAGTAGGACGAAAGATCTCAAAATCAACATACTGAGACAACACTTCAAGAGGATTGCCCATTTCATTCAAACGCAATTCACGATTCTCTGACTCAAATAGTTGATTATAACGAAGCTTACGGTATCGGGATAACTTGTTCATTATAAAATTCTTATTTTCTGCAAATTTACGCTCTTGGAACCATATAAACAACTGTACTACAATATTTTAATTTATAGAACTCCTCTTTTCATAATCACATTGTTTTATAGTATCTTTTTGATGCAAATTTCTTATAGGATTCTGAAAAGAAACTGAAATCATAAAGAAAAGTTCAAAAGACATTCGTCAAACAGCAAATAACAGAAAAGCCATACCTAATAGCCCACTTGCACTGAAATGACCTTGAAGCCCCCGATATCTACTTTTAAATTCTTATAAAAGAAGAACTAATAAAGACAAAACAAAATCTCTTCCGAGGTTTTTATTACCTTTGCAATCCTATTTGAACAGAAACGAAAAAAAATATGATAGTTTGTATTGCCGAAAAACCTTCCGTAGCCCGTGACATAGCGGATGTACTGGGAGCAAAAAACAAAAAAGACGGATATATAGAAGGAAACGGATATCAGGTTACCTGGACATTCGGACACCTCTGTACTTTGAAGGAGCCTCATGAATACACTCCCTCATGGAAAGCATGGAGCCTGTCCAGCCTTCCCATGATCCCACCTCGTTTCGGCATTAAGCTGATCAGCGATCCGGGCATTGAAAAACAATTTCGCATTATAGAAGGACTGATGCAAAATGCCGATGAAATTATAAATTGCGGTGATGCCGGCCAAGAAGGAGAACTTATTCAACGATGGGTCATGCAGAAAGCAGGAGCACACTGCCCGGTGAAACGTCTATGGATTTCATCCTTGACTGAAGAAGCCATACGCGAAGGATTCAACAAACTAAAAGACCAAAAAGAATTCCAACCTTTATACGAAGCCGGATTAAGCCGTGCTATCGGCGATTGGGTATTGGGTATGAACGCCACCCGGCTCTATACCTTGAAATACGGACAAAACAGACAAATACTATCTATAGGACGGGTGCAGACTCCGACTCTGGCACTGATAGTAAAGCGTCAGCAAGAAATAGAAAACTTCACTCCGCAACAATATTGGGTGCTGGCTACTTTATACCGGGAAACCACATTCTCTGCCATCATCCGCAAAAGCGATGAGGAATTAGCTCAGGAAGAAAGCGACGCCAAAGAGAATCCCAAGAAAGCCAAAAAGGCTGAAGAGAACAGGGGAATTCCTCCCATCATTGATCTTGCTACCGGACAGGCACTCATGGAGCGTGTCAAAAATGTTCCTTTTACTGTGACAGAAGTAGCAAAAAAACAAGGAAC
>JAGOOL010000054.1 GCA_017992485.1 Minisyncoccota bacterium | reverse complement strand
TGATGTGTTTTGCAAAGACGCTCATGCGTTCACGAGAGTAAAGACTCGAGATGACGACACCATCGCCGCGTTCGTTGACGAGGGAAATGGCAAAGCTGTGATTGCCGCCTTGATCCTCGAAAGGATTGAAGCGTGTCATTTCAACAGAACGAATAGAAGAGCGCAAGCGTCGATCAACGTGTTCAATAGCTTCAGCGAGAAGCTCTTCGTTGTTTTCGATCGAAATTAATTTTTTATCGATCGAAGTGATACCTTCCTCAATGTCTCGCCCAGTTTTGCCGCGCATGATACGCTTGAGGCGAGCATGGAGCATAAAAACCCCAACAATGCTTATTAGCGAAATGAGGGCTGCTCCACCTATAATCAAGTACAGCGTCATGGTGCTGACATTTGTGCTCATCAGGCAACAATTATATACTCTAAACTGCCTTTTGGCAATGACATGAAAAAGCAAAAACCCAAGAAAAATAAGCCTAAAAAAGCGGTCGCGAAGTCGCGGCCTGTAAAAAAGGTACCAAAAAGCGTCGTTATCGGTCCAGAAATCTATTTGGATTATGCTTCAGCGACGCCAGTTTCTAAGGCGGTGGAAGCTGCGATGGCTGCGTCGGCCGGCTTTTTCGCCAATCCGGGAGGATTGCATACTAAGGCAGTCGAAGTCAAAAAACTGATTAGTGAATCACGTAAAACGATTGCTCGACTCATTGATGCTCGACCCGAGGAAATTGTTTTTACCGCAAATGCGACCGAGGCTAACACACTTGCTCTAAACGGCACTATCACTGCATGGCGTAATATAAACCCAAACGAAACACCACATATCATTATTTCTGCCATTGAACATCCGTCTATTATAGAAGTTGCAAAATCACTTGAAGAAGATGGGGTGAGTGTTACTCGTATTGGTGTAGATGCATATGGCATGATTTTACTTCCTGAACTTAAGGCTGCGCTCCAACCAAACACAGTTGTTGTCTCTATTATGCAAGCTAATAATGAAATCGGTACGATTGAGCCAATCGATCAAATCGTGAAAACAGTTCGTCACTACAGAAAAGAAAATGTTAAAAAGGGAACTGAAAATACTGTAAAAGATTTCTCATTGCTCGAATATCCGCTCATCCATGTTGATGCCACACAAGCTTTCCAGTATCTGCCGGTTCGTATCGTTAAGCCGGAAGTAGAATTAATGACGCTCAGTTCCGGAAAAATATATGGACCACGCGGTATTGCGCTTCTCTTTGTTCGTAACAACATTGGTTTTACACCGACAATGCCTGGTGGCGGACAAGAAGGGGGACGCCGCGGCGGCACCGAAGCAACATCATTGATTGTCGGTTTTGCGAAAGCGGTGGAAGAAACTGTGGCGCTCCGCGAAAAAGAATCTATTCGTCTGAAAAAGATTTTGGAGATAGGGAAGATTGAGCTCGCAAAAAAGATACCTACCGCCAAGCTGCTTGGTCATCCAACAAACCGCTTGCCGAATAATCTCTGTTTTTCTATTGAAGATGTTGAGAGTGAATATTTAGTACTCGAACTCTCTGCAAAAAAAATATATGCTTCATCTCGCAGCTCATGTAAAAGCGAATCGACAAGTGACAGTGAGGTTGACTCACATGTTATAATGGCAATTGGAGGAAGTCCGACCGATGGCACTGTTCGATTGTCATTTGGTAGGGACACGAAAGAAACTGATGTACGACGCGCAATTGCTGTTATTGCTGAAGCTACAGAAAAATGGAAGAGTTGGTCACACGCGCATAAAGTGAACCTAACATGCCAGAAACCCCCTATTAGTAAGAGCTAAAAAATATATGCAACCACCATTCAATCAATTTACAACGAAAGCGAAGGAGGCAATTAGAAAAGCGCACGAGCTCGCAATCGAACGTGGTCAAAACCATGTTAATTCATTGCACCTACTCACTGCGCTCCTTTTACAGGAAGAATCAATGGTCATTTCTATTCTCGAAAAGCTCGACATTGATTCGATGCTCATGACTGACTCTGTTGTCGAAGCCATCGAAGCTCCGGAAAGTCAGGGAACTGTCGCGCCGTCATACCAAATGTATTTCACACCTGACCTCGCTCAGGTTATTGACCATTCAGTCAAAATCGCACAATCACTCAAAGATGAATTTGTTTCAACCGAGCATCTGTTCGTTGCCCTCATCGATATCGCAGGAGATGCACGCGAACTTCTCGGCCGCTTCCGCATTTCAAAAGATGCAGTTCTTCAGATCGTTGAAGAATTAAAAAATGCACACATCACTGACGCACACTCGCCAAAGAAATTCCGCATGCTCAGTAAATACACTCGTAACCTCACAAAACTCGCACGAGAAGATAAACTCGATCCGGTGATTGGTCGTGATAGTGAAATCATGCGCATTATGCAAATCCTTTCTCGTCGTACAAAAAATAATCCGATCCTCATCGGTGAACCCGGCACAGGTAAAACTGCTGTTGTCGAAGGTCTTGCGCAGCGCATCGCAAAAAGTGATGTTCCTGAATCGCTCAAAGATAAAGAAATTGTTTCGCTCGACCTTGGTTCTCTTATTGCCGGCACAAAGTATCGCGGCGAATTTGAAGAGCGACTCAAAACAATCATCAAAGAAATTGAACGCGCGAACGGAACTATCGTTTTATTTATCGATGAAATCCACTCAATTGTCGGTGCTGGTGCAGTAGATGGTGGCAGTGGTGATGCGGCGCAGCTCCTCAAGCCGTCACTTGCTCGCGGCGAACTTCGCGCAATCGGCGCGACAACGCTCAAGGAATATCAGAAGCACATTGAAAAAGATCCGGCGCTTGCACGACGTTTTCAGCCTGTCTATGTTGAAGAGCCAACTGTCGAAGATACGATTGCAATCTTGCGCGGTCTCAAAGAAAAGTATGAGCTCTACCACGGTGTGCATATTACCGATGACGCAATTTTGTCTGCCGTAAATCTTTCAACTCGCTACATTACAAATCGCTTCCTTCCGGACAAAGCTGTTGATCTTATCGATGAAGCATCATCATCACTTCGCATTGCTCTTGAAAACAAACCAGCTCCACTCGAAGAAGCACATCGTAAAATAATGCGCTACGAAATCGAACGT
>JAGOOL010000018.1 GCA_017992485.1 Minisyncoccota bacterium | reverse complement strand
AAGAAATAAATATCGCAACAGCAGGCAGCAACTATGGTTGGCCGTGTCGTGAAGGAAACAATGCAACAAGCTATGGCTGTACTGCAACAGGTTACGTTAATCCTGTCTACACGTATGTCCACAGCCAAACAGCTGGCGGCTCTGTTACAGCTGGCGTTTTCCCAAATGGAAATGTTTACCCAGCTTCGTACAACAATACATTCTTCTTCGGTGACTTCGCTCTCAACTGGATGAAGGCACTCGACATGGGTGCGAACGATGTCTTCGCTGGTGTTACCGATGTTATGACTGATACTGATGGCGCGAATGGTCCAGTTGATTATGCAGTTGGACCTGACGGCTACATTTACTTTATCTCTATTTATACTGGTGAGCTCCGACGCTTCATTTATACACTCGGTAACAGACAGCCTGTTGCACAAATTGCTGCAACACCAACCTCAGGAGCTCTTCCGCTCAATGTTCAATTTTCTTCGACAGGTTCGAGTGATCCTGACGGCAATCCACTGACATACCTTTGGAATTTTGGCGACAACACTGCGACAAGCACTGCAGCAAATCCATCACACGTTTATACAACTTCTGGAACATACACAGCGACACTTAGCGTGAGTGACGGACTCGGCGGCATCAATATCAAAAGTATTACAATTTTTGCCGGCAACCAAGCTCCGGTTCCGACAATCACTTCTCCTGAAAGCGGCGACCTCTATTTCCCTGGGCAAGTTTTGACGGTCACTGGTAGTGCAACTGATCCTGATACTGGAACACTTCCAGCTTCGGCTTTGACATGGCGTGCAATTCTTCACCACAATACGCACACGCACGTTCTAGAAACACATACAGGAACAACATTCCAATTCACGGCTCCTGATCACGGCGATCCAGCGGTCTACACAGAAATGGAACTCACTGCAACTGATGCTGGCGGCGCAATTGCAAAAACAAGCGTCAACATTTATTTGAGCAATGGTGCTGCTCCCGGCAGTAACCTTATTCAGAATCCTTCATTTGAAACTGCAGATTCTGCAAACCCAGCGATTCCATTTACTTGGAATAGTTACAAGTGGGGAACATCAACAACAACATTTACGTATCCAGTTGCTGGCTACGACGGCGCAAATTCTCGCGCAGCAAAAGTCACAGTTGCCGCATACACTAGTGGTGATGCGAAGTGGGGCTTTGATCCGGTTCACGCTGATCCAAACAAGGACTACACTTTCTCTGATCGATACCAATCGACTGTGCCAACTCGTATTGTTGCAGCTTCAACTGATATCAATGACATAACAACATATACAGAACTTGCAATAATGCCAGCTTCAGCTTCATGGGCACAAACAAATGTTGTGTACCACACTCCGGCTGATGTCCGAACGCTTGCGATTTTCCACTTGATTGACCAAAATGGAACGCTCACTGTTGATACATTTTCTTTGACTGACGGAACAACTCCTCCGCCACCACCTCCAGTTGTTATAAACTTGATTGCAAATCCTTCGGTTGAAACTGCTGGCACTGGTGCACTTCCTGAAAATTGGCAGAAAAATAAGTGGGGAACATCTACAACAACATTTACGTATCCAGCTGCTGCTCAAGACGGAACTAAGGGCGCATCAATCACGATGACTGCTCGCACAAGCGGCGACGCGAAGTGGTTCTTCAATGATGTGAATGTAACTCCAGGGACTGCGTATACATTCTCAAACTACTACCAATCAAATGTCATTACTGAACTTGTCGTTCGCTACACAACAGCGGCAGGCGCGGTTTCATATGTTAGTCTCGGCAATGTTCCTGTCTCTGCGACATGGGCACAAAATACAAAAACAATTACGCCGCCAGCAGGCGCCGCGAAGATGACTGTTCTCCATGTCATCAAAGCAAATGGAAATCTTGCTGTCGATAATTACTCTTTGACTGACGGCACAACAACGCCACCACCACAGCCAAACTTGATCGCAAACGGTTTTATGGAAACAGCGAACGGCGCAAACCCTGCAAGTTGGACACCGACTTCAGTCGGCGGCGTTACGACTACGTTTACGTATCCAACAGTTGGCGTTGATGGCGGCAAAGCAGCTGGTATCGCAATCACTAACTATCCATCAGGTGCTGACGGTAATGCGCGATGGCAGTTCAATGAAGTGCCGATTTCTCAGGGAATCCAGTACACGTACGAAGGCTACTACAAAGGCAGTACAATCTCTGATATTATCGGACGCTACACATTTGCTGATGGCAGTGAACACTACTTCGGATTGAAAAAAGAAATTCCAGCAGCAGCAAACTGGACTTTTGTCACAGCAACATTTGTTGGTCCCGTAAACGTCGTTAGTGTCACTCTCATGCATGAAATCAGTACAGTTGCGACAATGGAAATCGATAATGCAAAACTGTACCAAAGTGGAACTGGAACACCGAATGAAATTATTCCACCAGTTGCAGCTTTCACAGCTCCACTAGATGGCGCAACAATCTCAGGAACTGTAACGCTTACTTCAAACGTTACAGATAACTCAGGCCAAGCTTGGATTTTCTACGCAGTCGATGGTACTCCGCTCGGCGCAGAAATGCCGATTCCATATACTCAGCAACTCAACACGACAACACTTTCAAATGGTCCTCATGCTCTCAAAGTCACAGCGCGAGATGCTGTCGGCAACAATAGTCGCCAGATTATTAATGTCATAGTAGACAATACAACGACACCACCACCAGGCAACAACCTTATTACGAATCCATCACTCGAAACAGTGAACGGTGCAAATCCTGCAAGTTGGACAAGTAATAAGTGGGGAACGAATACAACAACATTTACGTATCCGGTGGCCGGACAAGATGGTGCAAACGCAGCGTCGATCAATATGACTGCGCGCACAAGCGGCGACGCGAAGTGGTTCTTCAATGATGTTCCCGTAACTCCAGGAACACAGTATACGTTCACTAATTACTACAAGGCTACAGTTCAGACACAACTCGTCGTTCGATATACAAATGCGAGCGGTGTTGCAAGTTATACAACACTTGCAACACTTCCAGTGGCGGCAAACTGGACACAAGGAAATGCAACATTCACTCCGCCAGCCGGAACTGTATCAGCAACAATGTTCCATATCATTTATGCAGTCGGAACACTTACTGTCGACAATTACACTTTGTCTGATGGAACAACAACACCCCCTCCGCCTCCAGGCGACAATCTTGTTCTCAACCCATCGCTCGAAGAGGGAACAACATCGCCACTTTCATGGCTACAGGATTTCTGGGGTACAAACTCTCGCCTCTTCACATATCCAGTCGCTGGTACTGATGGCGCAAAAGCCGTAAAAGTTGAAATTACAGCATTTACTGATGGTGATGCCAAATGGGCGTTCGAGCATGTTGCCGTTACTCCTGGGGCAACGTATATCTACAGCGATAAGTACCAATCAAACGTTGCGACTTCAGTCATTGTTGAGTACAAGCTTGTTAATGGCACATATCAATACCAGGAATTGGCCATGGCACCAGTTTCAGCAACCTGGGTAAACTACCAGTCTCCGATCACGGTCCCGGCCAACGTCGAGACTATGACCGTTTTCCACCTCCTCAGCTCAATTGGCTTCCTTTCTGTTGACGAAGTAAGCCTTTCTGTTCAGTAATATAGACAAATCACTTATAATAGAAATAAATCACAAAAACCGGCCCAAAAGGTCGGTTTTTGTCTTTATTTGACAAGGCTCAGCATTCTGATAGTATGAGCTTAATCGCAAACGCGGTTTTTTGTTTGCAATCCTTGGGAAACAATGGTCCCTGGGTACGTGAACAGATTGTCATCTGGCAATCAGGGAGAAAACCCTTATAAATTAAGTCGTAATTTTTATAATTAATATATGTTCTGTACCCACTGGGTACCAGAACCACTATACAAACGTATGGCAACAGAAGCATTTAATCGCTCAAAGCCCCATGTAAACGTGGGAACTATCGGTCACGTTGACCACGGTAAGACTACTCTTACTGCGGCTATTTTGCATGTCCTCCAGATGTCAGGTCAAACTGTCAAAATGAAGGATATCGCAGCTATTGACTCAGCGCCTGAAGAAAAGGCTCGTGGTATTACTATTAACCTTTCGCACAATGAGTACGAAACGGCAGCTCGCCACTATGCTCACATTGATGCTCCAGGTCACGCCGACTACATCAAGAACATGATCACTGGTGCTGCCCAAATGGACGGTGCTATCCTCGTTGTTGCTGCAACTGACGGTGCTATGCCACAGACACGCGAACACATCCTTCTTGCTAAGCAGGTTGGTGTGCCTCGTATGATCGTTTTCCTCAACAAGTGCGACATGGTTGACGACAAAGACATGATCGATCTCGTTGAAGAAGAAATCCGCGAAATCCTTACAAAACAAGGCTTCGACGGTGCAAACACTCCAGTTATCAAGGGTTCAGGTCTCAAGGCTCTCGAATCTACATCAATGGATGATGAATGGGCTAAGAAAGTTCTCGAACTTACAAACGCTCTCGATACGTACATTGAAGTTCCAGAACGCGACACTTCAAAACCATTCCTTATGCCTATCGAAGACATCTTCTCAATCGAAGGCCGTGGCACAGTTGTCACAGGTAAGATTGAACGTGGTGTTGTTAAAGTAGGTGAAGAAGTAGAAGTTGTCGGTATCAAGGATACTCAGAAGACAACTGTTACTGGTATTGAAATGTTCAACAAGTCACTCAACGAAGGTATGGCTGGCGACAACGCTGGTATCCTCGTTCGCGGTCTTAAGAAAGAAGACATCACACGCGGTCAGGTGCTTGCTAAACCAGGTTCAATCATCCCTCACTCAGAATTTGAATCAGAAGTGTACATCTTGAAAAAGGAAGAAGGTGGTCGCCACACTCCTTTCATGCAGGGTTACAAACCTCAGTTCTACATCCGAACAACTGACGTAACTGGTGAAGTTACGCTTCCAGAAGGTAAGGAAATGGTCATGCCGGGCGATACCGTGACCTTCAAAGTCAAGCTCATTACTCCAGTTGCTCTTGAAGATCAGACTCGCTTCGCAATCCGCGAAGGTGGTAAGACTGTCGGTGCAGGTGTCGTAACGAAAGTGATCAAATAAGTTAGCATTCGCTCACAGTTTTCCATGGCTACAAAATCGACAACAACAAAACGAACAAAGAAAGCAGATCTCGCTAGTGCAGAGGGTGCTGTTTCTATACTCCGCATTCGCGTGCGTGCGTATGAAAGCAAAGTCCTCGATGCATCTGTAAAACAGATCATTGATACGGCTCTTAGATACGATGCGAAAGTACTCGGTCCGGTGCCGCTCCCAACGGAGATCAAGAAGTACACAGTGAATCGTGCGTCCTTTGTCTATAAAAATTCTCGCGAACAGTTTGAAATGCGAACTCACAAGCGTCTCATTGATATCGTTAACCCTTCGGCGAAGACGATAGAAGCGCTTACGAACCTCTCATTGCCATCAGGTGTCGACATCGACGTCAAAATGATCTAAGGATTGAAGTAACATTCATTTCCTTTACAACAGCTCGCAGAAATAGTTAGTGAACAAGTAGCCTCGAAAAAGACTATATGAAATTTATACTAGGTAAAAAACAGAATATGACACAATTCTTCGCTGTTGGCGGGCAGGTTTTTCCTGCAACCGTAGTGAAGGTCATGCCTGGTGTCGTCACGCAAGTGAAGACTAAAGACAATGACGGTTATATTGCTGCGCAGGTTGGCTTCGGCGAACAAAAAGCTGAGCGTCTCTCAAAGTCTGCTAAGGGTCACTTCAAAGACCTTGGCAATTTCTCTGAGGTTCGCGAATACCGACTCGATGCTTCTGACGATACACTTGCTGTCGGCGCTGCCGTCACACTTGAATCATTCACAGAAGGCGACGTTATCCGCGTCTCAGGTGACACAAAAGCGAAAGGTTTCCAGGGTGTTGTTAAACGCCACGGATTCCACGGTGGTCCACGATCACACGGTCAGAAACACTCTGAACGTGAACCGGGCTCTATCGGCGGCGGTCTCCGCACACGCGTTCCAAAAGGTATGCGCATGGGTGGCCGTATGGGTGGTGACAAAGTAACTGTCAGCAACCTTAAAATTCTTCACATTGATAAAGACGAAAACGTCATGGTAATTTCGGGCGCGATTCCTGGTCGACGCGGCACCCTTATCGAGATAATCGGCTAATTAAACTATTATGGAAGCAAAAATATACAACATAAAAGGTGAATCAGCTGGAAAGATAACTCTTCCTGAAACTGTATTCGCAGCAAAGGTCTCAAAGGATGCCATTCACTCGACGATGATTGCTCTTCAGGGTAATCAGCGTGCAGGAACAGCCAATGCCAAAGGTCGCGGAGAAGTTCGCGGCGGTGGTAAGAAGCCATGGAGACAAAAGGGAACAGGACGCGCTCGTCACGGATCATCACGTAGCCCAATCTGGGTTGGTGGCGGTACGACACACGGTCCTCTCGCAGAAAAGAATTACAACAGAAAGATCAACAAGAAAACACTTACAGCAGTCCTTTACGGTGTTCTCACTGCAAAGAATAAAGACAATGAAATTGTTTTCGTTGATAGCATGTCATTTAGCGCTTTCAGTACAAAGCAAGCTCATGCTGCGCTTTCAAGTATTGCTAAAGTAATGGATGCTCCACGCATGGCAAATGGTCACAAGCCATACTGCTTAGTGCTTCTCGGTAACTCAGATCCAAAGACAGTCAAAAGCCTCTCAAACCTCCCATCAGTCGAAGTGGAGCAGTGGAAGAACGTCAATCCGTTGATGCTCGCTTCATACAAGTACGTCCTCATTTCTGAACCGGAGGAAGCGATAAAATTCTTCGAAGGTAAAAAAGTTAAGGCGCGCAAGAGCGAATAATTGTATGGCAGTCAAGAAAACAACAACTAAAAAAGCTGACAATGAAGTTGCAGTTGCAACTGAAAAGAAAGAAGTTTCTATCCTCGTTAAGCGCGTGACTGAAAAGTCAGGTCTCCTTTCTGCAAAGCATGCATATACATTCATCATTCCGATGGATGCGAACAAGAGCATGGTTATTGCAGCCTTTAAAAAGGAGTACAAAAAGAATCCAGTCAAAGTCGCTATTGCCCGTATGCCAAGCAAACCACTCTTTCGAGCAGGTCGCCCAGCATGGAAAGCAGGCTACAAAAAAGCGGTCGTAACCCTTAAGGAAAGTGATAAAATAGAATTCATGTAATTGTATGAAAACATATAAACCTACAACTCCATCACGCCGAAAAATGGTCACGATCGACTACCGCAAAGTCCTCACGACTTCAACACCTGAAAAGTCTTTGACTCACGGTCAGAAGCGTTCAGTTGGACGAAACAGTCAGGGTCGCGTTACTACTCGTCACAAGGGCGGCGGTAACAAACGTCTCTACCGTGATGTCGACTTCAAGTACGACAAGCGTGATATTCCAGCTGTTGTTAAAACAGTTGAGTATGACCCAAACCGTTCTGGTTTCATCGGTCTCCTTCAGTACAAAGATGGTGAAAAGCGCTACACGCTTTTGCCAAAGAATGTCACTGTCGGTACTGAAATTATCGTTTCAGAAAAAGCTTCAATCAAGCCAGGTAACCGACTTCCTTTGAAGTTGATTCCAGTTGGTACATTTGTGTACAACATTGAAGTCAAAGCTGAAGGCGGCGCAAAGCTCGTTCGATCAGCTGGCACATTTGCTCAGCTCATCGCTAACGACGCTGGCTACGCTCAGATCAAGATGCCATCATCTGAAGTTCGAAAGATTCCTGAGCTTGCTTGGGCATCGATTGGTTCTGTTTCAAATGATGAATACCACCTTATTAACTATGGTAAAGCAGGACGCTCACGCTGGAAGGGTATACGCCCAACTGTCCGTGGTTCTGCCATGAACCCAGTTGACCACCCACTCGGTGGAGGTGAAGGCGCACAGGGTGCCGGTATGAAGCGCGTCAAGAACGTCTACGGTAAAGGTATCCGCGGAAAGAAGACACGTACACCTAAGAAATACTCAAACTTCCTCATCGTTTCTCGTCGCAAGACAGGAAAGAAGAGAAAGGGAAATTAATCTCAAAACTATTTTCCAAAATACAAAAAGCCACCAGCAATGGTGGTTTTTTGTATATGGTTTTTGTAAATATATTTTTTTATTCACATATTTGATTTTATTAATTTTTTATCGTGTTATCATTTGAATATGCTCAATCACAAAGGATTCCACCCTCGTTCACGTCTCAAGTCTATGTCGAATGCATGGAGAGGTGTGCAAATAATGTTTAAGGACCAATACAATATTTGGATTCACACTATGATATTGGGACTTGTTCTTATTGCTGGAATTTACTTTAACATCACTCTTCTCGAATGGATATTTATCGTTTTGGCTTCAGGAATGGTTTTCGCCGCAGAAGCTTTCAATACGGCAATTGAAATCGACATGAATCTCACTAGCCCAGAGTTCCACCCTCACGCTCGGGATACAAAGGACGTAGCAGCGGGCGCAGTGCTCATTACTGCTGTCGTCGCTATGGTAATCGGCGTCATTATCTTCTTGCCAAGAATCGTTATTGCGGTCTTTTGGTAGATCAGAATACTCCTTTTTTGGGGTCTATTGTCTCCTAAAATATCCATAAAATCTCACCATATTTCACCTAAAAGTCCACTAGAGCGGGCTGAATTTGACTTTAAATGCCAATCTGCTAATATGCTTGGAGCTCCATCAGGGCTTTTCTTTTTTCAAAGAAGACAACAGATATGACAAGATCACTCAAAAAAGGGCCGTACGTTGACGTACGAGTTCTCAAGAAAATAGAAGGCAAAAATCCCCTGCAAACAGGGGTAATTAAAACGTGGTCACGCGCATGCCAGATTGCCCCAGAAATGGTTGGCTTTACTTTCGGCGTTCACAATGGCAAGACTCACGTTGAAGTCCTCGTCTCTGAAGACATGGTTGGCCATCGTTTGGGCGAATTCTCACCTACAAAGAAATTCATCCGACACGGAGGTAAAATGCAGAAGGAACTCGAAGCCAAGAAGAAGGAGGCTGAAATTTCTGCTGCTAAATCAGCCAAGGAATCAGATGGCGCTAAAAAGAAGTAATTTCTCAATCATTAATTTATTAAAGCATTACCATGAAAGCATTTTTAAAAAACTACAGACAGTCTCCACGTAAGGTTCGCCTCGTTGGCGATGCCGTACAGGGAAAGCGTGTAGCTGATGCTATGCTTTACTTGTCATTCCTCCCAAAGCGCGCTGCTGAGCCTCTCAAGAAGCTCGTAGCCTCTGCTGTGGCCAATGCTAAGCAGGCAGGAGAGAATACTGATGACCTCATCATTGCTTCTGTTCGCACAGACAAAGGTATCGTTCTCAAGCGTATGATGCCTCGCGCTCGTGGTTCAGCTTTCCGCATCAACAAACGCAGCTCACATGTTACTCTTACACTTGCTCAGAGAGATCCTAGTAAGAGAAAGGCAGAGCCTGTCGCTAAGAAAGCAGAGAAAAAGGCAGTAAAGAAGGTTGAAGCTAAGCCAAAAGCTAAAAAAGCTGCAACTAAGAAAACTGATAAATAATATATGTCAAAAATCGTCCACCCATATGCACATCGTCTTGTAACCCTCCGCGACTGGAAGTCACGCTGGTTTGCTGAATCAAAAAAGTTCGCTCACGAACTCAAGGCTGACGTTGTCATCCGTGAATACTTGGACAAAAAGCTCCGTGGCTTTTATGTTTCAGGTGTAGAAATCGAACGTAACCGTAAGGCTACTCGTCTCATTATCCGCACATCACGCCCTGGTATGCTTATCGGTCGCGGTGGTGACGGTGCGACAAAGCTCAAGGCTGACATAGAAAAGAAGCTCGGCAAGCGTGGTATTGAACTTCCAAATGATTTCAAGCTCGATATTATCGAAGTTGAAAATCCTGATGCAGATGCAGCAATCGTTGCATACTCTGTTGCTGAAGGTATTGAGAAACGTCTCCCATACCGACGTGTCATGAAGACAGCGGTAGAAAAAGTTATGGGTGTCCGTGGTATCAAGGGAGTACGTATCGTTCTCGGCGGCCGCCTCGGTGGTGCTGAAATCGCACGTGGTGAAGAACTCAAGAAGGGTTCTATTCCTCTCCAGACAATCCGCGCTGACATTGATTTCGCTCGCGAAAAGGCACACATGACATACGGCGATATCGGTATCAAGGTTTGGATTTACAAGGGTGAAGTTTTTGCCGCTGAAAAAGCAGCTGCTGACAAGCGTCGCGAAGCTAATCCAAATAATACGAATTAATATATGTTATTCCCAAAGAAAGTAAAACACCGCAAGTGGCAATCCACTCGCCGAAATATGAGTAAGATCACGCCGGAGACTCGCGGCACGACACTTGCCTTTGGTTCTTTTGGCCTCAAGTCAGAAAGCTACGCTCGCGTTGAGTCAAATCAGATCGAGTCAGCTCGTAAAGCTATGGCTCGTCAGCTCTCAAAGACAGGCCGCATTTGGATTCGTATTTTCCCGGACCGACCAATTACTAAGAAGCCACCAGAAGTGGGCATGGGTAAAGGTAAAGGTGACCCAGTAGGCTACTGCTTTGAAGTTAAGCCAGGACGTGTTATTTTCGAAGTAGACGGTGTCGACGAAGCTACAGCTAAAGAAGCTCTCCGCAAGGCGGGAACTAAGCTCCCAGTTAAGACTCGTGTTATCGCGCGATAAATATTTTATATGGAAAAGACAGAAACAAAAGTAAATAAGAAAACACTCACTGGCGTCGTCGTCTCAGACAAGATGGACAAGACAGTCGTGGTTTCGGTGACTCGCTACGAAAAGCACCCTAAGTACAAGAAGTACCTCAAGATTTCTAAGAAGTACAAGGCGCACGATGAAGCGAATGACCACAAGGTAGGGGACAATGTCACTATTGTCGAAACTCGACCAATTTCAAAAGATAAACACTTCAAGGTCGTCACTGCATAACCAAGTAATAATAATTATATGATCCAAGACGGAACAAACGTAATAATCACAGACAATGCCGGCGGTACACGCGCTCGTGTGTTCAAGGTACTCGGTGGTTCAAAGCGCCGCTATGCCGGTATCGGTGACCTCGTCATCATCTCAGTCAAAGTCGCTGATCCACGCAAGGGCGTCAAGAAAAAGGACGTTCTCCAGGCTGTCGTTGTCCGCACAACAAAAGCTTTTCGCCGTAAGGATGGTTCTTACATTCGTTTCGATGACAACGCTGTTGTTGTTTTGGAAAAAGGTAAAATGGATCCTAAGGCTGGTCGCGTATTCGGTCCAATCCCACGTGAGCTTGCTGAAAAAGGTTTCCAGAAAATTATTTCACTAGCTCCGGAGGTTATCTAAATTCTCTAGCAATACATTTATGAAATTCAAAAAAGGAGACAAAGTAATAGTCGTTGCAGGTAGAGACAAAGGTAAAACCGGTTCTATCGTCAAAGTCTTGCGAGAAAAGAATCGTGTTGTTCTTGATGGCATCAACGTCATGAAGAAGCAGCAGAAAGCAAAGCGCAACGGTGAGAAGGGAAGTATCATCGATATGGCTATGCCAATTCACGCTTCAAACGTCATGATTGTCGACAGTAAGTCAGGCAAGCAGTCACGTATCGGCAAGAAAAAGGTCGGAGAGAAATTCGTTCGCGT
>JAGOOL010000017.1 GCA_017992485.1 Minisyncoccota bacterium | reverse complement strand
GCAACGAGTGTCTTACCTTCACCGGTTCGCATTTCGGCAATGTTGCCGGAGTGAAGCACGATAGAGCCAAGAATCTGCACATCGTAGTGGCGCTGACCAAGCATACGGCGAGAAGCTTCACGAACGAGGGCGAAAGCGTCCGGCAAAATATCATCCAAAGTTTTCTGATTCTTGGTATCAATAGACCCGTCAGCACCTTCGCCTGCGAGCATTTTTTTGAATTCGAGCGTTTTGGCTGGAAAATCAGCGTCGGCAAGTGCCTTGTATGATTCTTCGAGGTCATTGATTTTTTTGACTATATTTTGGTATTTCGGCAAGGGTGATCCGCTGAAAAGCCCTTTGATTGTATCGGTTATTGCCATAGATGCGTCATTTTACCATATTGGGCGGTTTTTTTCGAGCTGCATCAATCTACCTGCTAGCACCAATCTACAGATCGATCTACTGTTGGCATCGGCATATCGGCAGGCATTGATTTCATTGATTTAGCGGTAAGCATCGATATGTCCCAAACTGACCACCTTAATTATTGATAAAATTTTTCTAAAGGGATTTTTATCTTTCCTTAAGCTTATTTTAAGGTGGTCATTTTTACATATGCAGCCGTCCTGCTGCTCACACAGTAATCATTTTATGAATACAATAATTATTCTATTTTGCACAAATGAAAAACGCATAGAAGAAAAATATAGATGAAAACACAAAAGAAAAAACCTCTCGGGAGGAGAGATTTTTTCTTAAGTGGGAAAAGAAGGACTATGCGCGCTTCTTTTTTGTAGCCTTTTTCTTAGAAGTCTTCTTTGCAGCCTTCTTTGCTTTTTTCTTTGCCATAATATTATTGCGAAGTTATTGGTAACAGATGCGCGGTTCACGACCAAGTAATTTTTTCCATTGTTTTTAAAAACAAAAACTACTTTTTTTATTTCACCGTGCTCTTGCATACATTATGATACAAAAAAAATCTATTACAATATTTTTTTCATCAAAACTGTGGAAAACTATTTTTATTTTTAAAAAACTTTTTATGAAAAAATAATTGTATTGTGATTTATTTCTAAATATATTTTAGAATAATTTATTTTCCTTACTTAATTTTTTTCATTTTTAACACAAAGAAGGTCTTTCGAGTGCGACTGGCACGAGAAGGAGAAATTTTTCAGCAGAAAAATTTCGTACCTGAGATGTGTTAAAAATGAAAAACAACTTACGGTAAGAAAAATAAAATCCCCCAAATAAATTTGGAGGGGATCTTATTTTCCATTGAGGATTCTCGCCACTAAAGGTCACCGGGTACTAACTCCACACAAATGCCTAGGTGAGCGCAGCCGATGACCATTACTAGCGACAATAGTCGAATATCGCGTACATATATATGTACATTTAAAAGTATACACGCCCTAGCGACAGCAGTAAAGCTTGGCCAGATAACACAAAACCCGTCTTGCGACGGGCCTTGTGCGGCATTTGTGTGTTTGAATAAACAAGTTACTACAAACACTCACGAGATTAGTATAGCAGATTAGTCATTTAAAGTCAACCAATGGTACGATTAACATATTGATATGAAGAATAACAATAAAAAAATTAAAATAATCAGTATTTCGGCATTGGCTATCATCGCTGGTTTTGTTATTTGGCGCATGTCACGACCGACTATTGTTACACCTGAACACCCCCAGAATCCTGTGAGCGAAAACCCAAATACACAAACACCAAATGTTCCCACAACACCGAACGAACAAACTCCAACGGAACCAACTACTTCAAATCAGCCAACGACACCCACAGAACCGACCGAGGAACCAATAGTATCTGAAGAAACAACCTACAAACTTATCACACTCACAACTACACAACCAGGAGCTGAAATCATAGCGGCTGTCGGCCGCAGCAATGTCGCTGCAACACTTGCACTCAACCGCATCGACGACAAACACCTCTTCCAGGGAATGACTGTCGTTATTCCAAATTCATTTGACCACGCAGAAGACTTTGCCTTTATGCCGACGTCGATTGAAACAGCAAACACTATTCCAAAACTCGTTATTATTTCTCAGCGCACACAAGCTTTTGGTTTCTATGAAAACGGCACGCTGATTCGCAGCGGACCAGTAAGCTCGGGTAAGCAATCGACCCCAACGCCGAGTCGCCTCTACTTTGCCAACTGGAAAGGTAAAGAAGTCGTCAGTACATTTAGTGATGAATGGATCCTCAAGTGGAACTTCAATGTCGCAAACTTCGAAGGTATCGGCCTCCACCACTACGCAATGCCCGGCTACCCTGCCAGCCATTCTTGTGTTCGCTTCTACATAGAAGATGCTGAATTCCTCTACAACTGGGGAGATCAATGGATACTCGATACAGATGGACAAACAAAACTTGCTAGCGGAACACCTGTTATTATTTATGGCAGTTACAATTTCTCTAAAGCCGCACCGTGGAAGAGACTACCGACAGATCCTAAAGCAGTAACGATTACAGAAAAAGAACTGAACGAACTCATCACCAAGAACATGGAGACAATCCAAAAAGAGCAAACAAAACGCGAGCAGGTCGTAGCTGCTCGCGGCATGTAACTATTTTTTCTACTCCCCTTTTTCGTCTACTTTTTCTTCGAGTTCTTCAATCTTGTCAGTGAGTGTATCAATCTTTTGCTCAAGGCGATCGATAACATGCTCTTCCTTCTCAAGCTCGTTGTGAATTTCTTCTTCATTCTTCTCTGTCGTTTTCTTTTCTTTATTGAGTCCGGAAATAATAATCATATCGTCGACGAACTCCGAGACAAACAAACCCGTCGCAAGCAAAATGACAACCGAAATGAGAATTGAGACTGGCCCAGTGAGCCACGGGAAAAGATCGGCTGTGTGCCAAATACCACGCCAAAATAGGACAATAGCGACACCGCCAATGAATGTATATAAAATAGGACGGCGTGAAAGGTAACCGCGAATACCATCTTCGAATTTGTCAAAGTAGTTGTACGTGCGATGCCAGAGATTCTTTTTCTTATCCATGATTGCCACAGTATAGCAAACTTTTTATGTCCCCTTTTTTGAGGAGTGTGTATTAAGTACTAATTGCCAAATCACACATAAAGATGTATATTCTGTTCGGTTTGTACCGGACAATCGCGTCTAGCAATAGATGAGGAAAGTCCGAACACAGCCTTGTCGCAAGACAACGGAGCAAGTAGCGGGTAATTCCCGCCTGGAGCAATCCATGAGGTGCGAGCAGAGACGCTGATGCTGAAAAGCTAAGGTTCCATTCACTATCGCAAGATAGATAATGGAATAGGTCTGTCGTAAGACAGAATTGAAACGGCTAAACCCTTACTTCTGTGCAAGACCGTGCTAGTTGCGCATTCGCAAGTTTGCGTAACATGAGAGTCGCTTGAGCCCGCCAGCAATGGCGGGCCTAGATAAATGATTGTCGTGTATGTCGCAAGACGTACATACAGAATTCGGCTTATAGGTACAAATCACAAAAATGAAAAAGCACTCCGAAAGGGGTGCTTTTTCCGTTGGGTGTTCAACTATCTTCATGCAAAAAATAAATAATAAAAAAGACCGCAACATTTCTGTTACGGCCCTTTATGTAATCCAATCTAACCAATTTTTTTATTCAACTTTTACGAACTCATTAAACCATGTCGCAGCAGTACGAGGATGCGGAAGTGTTCTTACAAATGTAATTCCTGTAGGAAGATAATCATATAATTCTTTCCAGGAATTAAAATGTTTAAACTCTGATTGACCCAGAACTGTAGAAATGATTACATCTGCACCTTTTCCCTTAAGGAAATAGTCAGCAGTCAAATCATGCTCAGCTCCATGCCAGTCAGCTTCTTCATCGATGTCTGTTGTACCCGGAAAACAAATGGCTGGCGTGAATTGCCAGTAACCTGATTGACGAAGATTGCCATTTTCAACGACCAATGTTCTCATTACGTAACATGCACCTACAGCTCCATGGAAGGTGTGCTGCATTGATGTATCTGCAGAAGTTAGTGCTCTTGATATTGACCAAGTCGTTCCTGATGTGTCCGCAGGGTTAAGCGTGTCGTGTCGTACAGCATGAAGGAATCCGTCTGCTCCAAATGAACCAATCCGTAGTGGACTTGTTAGAACAACAACGTTGCGATTAACCCAATCAATACTGATTGCCTCCGGAATTAAATCTTCCAGAGGAAGCGGTGCTGTTGCAGTTGCCCAAATAGTATCAGTACCAGGAAAACTGTTTTGCAACACATAGCGAGCAAGGATCGTAGATCCGGGAGTCGCTGTGTGGTGACCAACAACATCAAGACTGAAATATCCAGCCGGGATGAAATCGACAGAAGCGGTTGTGTAGTTAGCCCAATTATCATACGAGAATTGAAGATACCCTACAGCGCTTACAGAATCGGTTCTACCATGAATATGGTAACCGGCACTGTCAGGTGAAGTGAACAGAACTTGCATCGTATCCAAGTATGGAGCAACTGCCCAATACCGCGGAGTTCTAATTGCAAACGTATCTGACCACGTCCAGTCATTCGGATTACTCATGTTCCAACCAACTTTTTTATAAGTCAGAATTGTATCTGGAATTTGAGCAAACTGAATTGTGTCAGTTCCAATCCAATAATCTCGTAGGCCGGTCTGAATATCGACAACAGCACTATCTGCCGTGCGGATAGTTACTACAGTGAGATCAGAACCATGGTCCATGAAATCAATAGTGGTTTCTACTAGGGTTTGCGAGATCGCATGACCGAGTAGATTACCGATTCGTGCCGCTGTTGTTGTTTGCACAGAAATGATCACAGTAATCGTGTCATTGTAACTGCGCACTGTACCTCGAATAAATGATTCGAAATTCGGCAACAGTGGATCAACGGTAAACGTCAACGAATGCGTTCCGGGGCCAAATACGACAGCAGGTTCAACTGCAGGCCATGCATTCGTAAAGAATGCACTTGTATCATAAGCGCCGAAGGCTTCAACGGTGTCGGAGCAAGACCAGCTTATAGTGGCTTTTGCTCGTATCGCGTTTTCGTCTTCGAGAACAAGGTTAGTGTTAGTTATTTGTGCCTTTGCAGAAATAACGGTTGCGACTAGCGCAAGGAAGAGGAATGCTCTTTTCATGAGGTTATATTTGTTTGTTTTTGGGGTTATTTAAACGAATGATTTTATTACCTATATAATAGCACTTTTACACCTTTTGTCAAGCACACATCGCCTCACCCCTTGACATTTGTCTAGTATTGTGATAAGATACTGGTAGATTTATAAACGCTTAATTATCACTATCTTATGCAAAAAATGATTAAAACAATCAGTGGCATTGTTACCCTTTTGATTTTGGGTGCTTTCCCTATAACAAGCTTCGCTGCAAGCGCACCGACAATCACTACTTTGAGTGCCGGTACACCGACAGCAACAACCGTTACCGTAACAGGTTACTTCAACGCGAACGGTGCGACGACATCAACATGGATCATGTTTGGTACGTCAGCCTCAAGTCTTACTCAGTCAGTTAACCCAGTTAACCGCGGTACGGGTTCAGGAACCTTTACCCACACACTTAGTGGACTTACACCAAATACAACCTACTACTTCAAAGCAGTCGGTTCTAACTTTTATGGTGGCACAGTCAGTCCTGTTGTCTTGTCATTCACAACAGCAGTAGCACAGAACCCGACGCTCACACTAACGACGCTTTCGAGCTCTGGTGTAACGACATCGGCAGCGACACTTACTGGTAACTACAACGCTACCCTTATTGGTCCAACTGTTTGGTTCAAATATGGAACAAGTTCAAGCAACTTGAACCAGATGACAAACCCACAGTCTTTTGCCGTCGGCAGTAACAACTTCACTGCAAATGTAAGCGGTTTGCAAGCGAATACAACCTACTACTACCAGGCAGTTGGCACACAAGCCGGCCGCTCTATTGTTGCAAATGCTTCAGTGAACTATTTCACGACAGCGGCAGCTCCAGTCGCATCAATGACAGTGATAACTTTGTCACAATCAAATGTTACGCAGAACTCTGCGACACTTACTGCACACATTGCAATGAGCAACACAACTGCAAGTGCACGCTACTTCAAGTGGGGTACAAACAGCATCTCGCTCAGTAACACACTTAGTGTTTCAGGATCACAGACTACTTCAGGAAGCTTTTCTGGCAACCTTACTGGTCTTACTCCTAACACTACCTACTTCTTCCGTGCATATGCAGTAAACGCTTCTGGCGTCACTGTTGCTGGTGCTCCGACTATTAGTTTCCGTACAGTTGCCGCTCCAGTTACGTACGCTTGTAACGACGGCGCTGACAATGACAACGATGGACTTACAGACTTCCCGTCTGATCCAGGTTGTTCATCAGCAAATGATACAAATGAAACAAACGTAGCTCCGGTTACGTACGCTTGTAATGACGGCGCTGACAATGACAACGATGGACTTACAGACTTCCCTTCTGATCCAGGTTGTTCATCAGCAAATGATACAAATGAAATCAACTACGTTCCTGGTCTTCCGCCAGTTGCCACAACAGGTGCGGCAAACAATGTAACTCAAAATGATGTCACGCTCGCTGGTACTGTTAACTCAAACGGTTCACACACATACTTCTGGTTTGAATACGGTGTTAATGGTGCAACTAATATCACCACTAACCATGTTTCATTTAGTGTCGGCAACGGCCCTGTCTCACAGTATGTAAATGGTCTTCAGGCAAATACTGAATACTCATACCGTGTCTGTGCTTCAAGCGCACGTGGTAACGACTGTGGTAGTGTGTACACTTTCTTGACGCAATCAGCAGGTTGTACTACTAACTGTGGTGGTTGTACAAGCAACTGCGGCGGCGGATGTACATCAAACTGTGGTGGTTGTACCTACAACTGTGGAACAACAGGTTCTGCTCCAACAGCAACGACAACATCTTCAAGCAACGTCACTTCAACAACAGCTGTTATCTTTGGATTCGTTAATCCTGGCAACAACAGTACAACAACGCAAGTTACCTTCAACTACGGTATGAACGGTAATACGAACTATGTAGCATACCCATCTCAGTCATCTATCACTTCAGCACAGTCAGTCAACGCATTCCTCTCGAACCTTCAGCCAAACACTGTCTACACATTCCAGACATGTGCTTCAAACCAGTACGGACAGAACTGCGGAAATGTTCTCTCATTCATCACCAACACAAATGCCTATGTGCCAGTGCAGCCGGTAGAACCACCTTATTATCCAACTAACCCAACTCAGCCACCGATCATCATTTACACAAATACTGGTGGTGGTTACGACTACGGTGTCGGAACAAGTACTCTTGCGAGCCTCAAGATCAATGCTTCAAAGCGTGATGTTAGCCGCGACGACCTTGTCTCATACATCATTACACTCGAGAACAAGAGCAATCGCTCACTCAAGAATGTAAAGATGACGATTAGTGCACCTATGGACCTTGCGCTCACTTCTACAAGCACAGGAGAACTCTCGTTCGCTACAAATAGCGTAACGTTCAGTTTCTCTAGTCTTGCTGCCGGTGACTCAAAGAGCATCACTGTTACAGCTCGTGTTGCAAACGATACTCGTTCAAAGAGCTTCGTTGTCCACGCTGAAGCAAGTTACCTCAATACCCTCTCAGGTGAACGTGAAAACGTTACTGCAGAAGTTATGATAGGCACAACTTCAAACGGTATGCTCGCTGGAGTATTCGGTGCAGGATTCGGCGGCGGAATCATTTGGTTCCTCGTTGCGATCCTCATCATCCTCCTTGCCATGCTCGCTTTCGGACGCCGCCGCAATGATGAAGTAGTCTCAGCACCACTTCCTCCAAGCCGCTGGCCAACAACTAAGTAATACAAATTACAATTAGAAAAGTCCCTCATTTGAGGGACTTTTCTTTTACTTTAAGCGAGATATTTATCGAGCGTCCTTAGTCCCATTTAATTTCTCCTGTCTTGTACTCCGTAACACGAGTCTCAAAGAAGTTCTTTTCTTTCTTGAGGTCAATAATCTCACTCATCCATGGGAATGGATTTTCACTACCGTACACCTTGGTAAGACCGATGCGTTCGAGACGACGATCAGCAATGTATTCGATATACTCTTTCACTGTCGGCGCATTGAGTCCAAGAATACCGCGAGGCAAACAGTCGTTCGCATACGCAACTTCGAGCTCAACTGCGCGCTTGATTTTATCTGTAACGTCTTTCTTGAATTCATCTGTCCAGATTGCCGGATTTTCAGCCTTGATTTCATTGATGAGATCTGTACCGAAAGCGAGGTGCACCGATTCGTCACGGAGAATGAATTGGAATTGCTCCCCAACACCAACCATTTTATTTTGGCGAAGGAATGACAGCATCATAACGAAACCAGCGTAAAAGAAAATTCCTTCCATGATAACGTAGTAGCCGATGAGGTCGTGGACGAATTTCTGAATATTTTCAGTTGAATCAGTCTTGAAATTATCATCAAAGATGGACTTGGTCATGTCGACAACAAAATCATCCTTGTCTTTGATTGACGGGATCTTTGTATACATCGTGTAGACCTCATCCGGATCGAGTGAGAGCGTATCACAACAGTAGATGAAGGTGTCAGTGTGTACAGCTTCTTCGTAGGCCTGACGGAGGAGGTACTGGCGGCATTCAGGGTTCGTAATGTGCTTGTAGATAGCGAGTACGATGTTGTTTGCAGTGAGCGATTCAGCAGTAGAAAAAAATCCCATGTTCCACATAATGAGGCGACGCTCTTCGTCACTGAGACCCTTTGGATTCTTCCAAGTCTCAAAGTCTTTCTGCATGTTCACCTCTTCAGGTGTCCAGTTGTTGGCGACGCCGTTCTTGTAGTGCGTGCGTGCCCACTTATATTTCATTGGTAAAATTTTGTTCGGATCAGTCGAACTGTTGTTGAGAATTGTTTTATCTTCTTGTGCCATGTGAATCAGTATACCATAGTGGTTTTTGGGAAATGAACAGCGTATTTGATGCCATTGACACTTATGGTAAAGAATTATATAGTCAAGAAAAAAAATCGACATGAAAAAACTGAAACTCGCTGAAATACGTCAATTTCTGACCGAAGAACAAATTGAGAGCATACTCTCAAAAGAACTCATTCATCAAAAAACAGAAGAGATTCTGGAAAAATTGTCGAGCTATCCGACATGGACTCAAGAGAAAAGAATCTATCTATATGGAAACCCGGGTGACAATTTTAACAATAATAACTGGCTCTATTACCGAGACAGATTAAGAGAATTGCAGCCACGCAGTCTCGAAATCAATACCAATCGTTTGTACACACTGCCCGGACTTGAATCTTTTAGTGAATTGACTGAATTTTATCTAGGTACAAAGGACCCCCATCATGCGCTCCACTTTGACGATACGTTGATCAGCGCACTCTTTAACCAGCTGTTTATGTTGCCAAAGCTTAAGAAAATATTTATATTTTTTTTCACCAGAGATGGTGGATCGGCAGATGACCACACGAGAGCAGTTAAAAAGTACCACTTGAAGGTAAAGGAAGTATTTCCAAATGCTGAATTAGGTGAAAACGGAGATTATTTCCCTATGATCATTCATTTAAATAGAGCAGAGAAAATTACTGCCTGCCCGTAAAAAAGCCGCCCATTTCGGGACGGCCTTTTTTATTTCTCATAGCACAGGGAGAAACTACTGACAGGATTCGCAAATCTCTCCATCAAACACATACATCTCAGGCTTTGCTTCCGCAGTGTCGTCGACAGCAGATGCGGCGGCAGCTGTAGCAGTAGCTGCGACGGCAGCAGCGACGAATTGTGGCTTAGGAACTACTAGAGTATCAATCTCCACTTTTGCGATTTCTGGAGTATTGTCGTAGATCTTGTTGATATCGAGTGTTGATTTTTCAACAGATGAAGCACCAAGTGTTCGGAGGTAGTAGGTAGTTTTGAGACCCATGTACCAAGCCTGTTTGTAGACATCAGCAATCGCTTTACCTGACTGAGAAGCCGTGAAGATGTTGATTGACTGTGATTGATCAATCCACTTACCGCGGTACGCAGCGTGTTTGATTATCCAAATCGGATCAATTTCGAAAACTTCCTTGTACTTATTGCGAAGGTGTTCAGGAATTTCGCGGATGTTTTTGAGGCTACCATCGAAGTATTTGAGCTTTTCTGTAATGTTCGAATTCCAAAGACCAAGCGGACGAAGATCTTGGATGAGGTACTGGTTTACAACAGTAAATTCACCTGAGAAGTTAGACTTGACGTAGAGGTTCTTGTAGATCGGTTCGATAGATGGAAGTGAACCGGAAATGTTGGCGATTGTTGCAGTCGGTGCAATAGCCATACAGTTAGAATTTCTCATACCGTACTGTTTGACGTGTTCGCGAACTGGAGTCCAATCCATGCGAGAAATCATATCAACGTCTGTTGGAATACCGCGCTCTTCTTCCATGAGCTTGAGCGAGTCGATTGGGAAAATATTGCGATCCCATTTTGAACCCTTGTAACTTGAGTATGAGCCCTTTTCTTTGGCGAGCATAGAAGAAGCCAAGATTGCGTGGTATGAAATGAATTCCATTGTTTCATCAGAGAAAGCCACAGCTTCATCTGTATCAAAACTCATGTCTGTAGCATAGAGCGTATCTTGGAGACCCATGATACCGAGACCAACTGGGCGATGGCGGAGGTTTGATGTCTCGCCCTCTTTTGTCGGATAGAAGTTAATGTCGATAACATTGTCGAGCATACGCATACCAGTGTGGACAGTTTCTTCAAGCATTTTCTTGTCGAGTTTACCGTTAACAACGTGCATGATGAGGTTCACTGAGCCGAGGTTACAAACAGCTGTTTCTTCTGCAGATGTATTGAGTGTGATTTCAGTACAAAGGTTTGAGCTGTGAACAACACCAACATGATCCTGTGGAGAGCGAATGTTTGAAGGATCTTTGAACGTAATCCATGGATGACCAGTTTCGAAAAGCATTGTGATCATCTTCTTCCAGAGTGTATTTGCCGGGACACGCTTGAAGAGATTGATCTTTCCTTCATCTGCCATTTTTTCATACTGAATATATTTCTCTTCGAATTTCTTGCCGTAGAGGTCGTGCAAATCAGGAACTTCTTCCGGTGAGAACATTGTCCACATTTCATCTTGCTCAACACGCTTCATGAAAAGATCCGGAATCCAGTGGGCAGTATTGATATCGTGCGTGCGTCGGCGATCGTCGCCAGTGTTTTTACGGAGGTCAAGGAATTCCTCAACGTCTAGGTGCCATGTTTCGAGATAGACAACAGTTGCACCACGACGCTTACCAGAGCGGTTGATTGAAGCGGTTGTTGCGTCGACGATCTTGAGGAAAGGAATGAGGCCTTGTGAACCGGTATTGATTGATTTAACAACAGCGTTTGTAGCACGGATATTTGTCCAGTCATTAGCAACACCGCCTGACCACTTTGCGAGCTGGGCATTGTCGCCTATTGATTTAAAGATGTGAGCTAGGTCGTCTTCAACAGTTGTAAGGTAGCACGATGACATCTGTGGGTGTGTTGTTCCAGAGTGAAGGAGTGTCGGAGTAGAAGGAACGACACGGAGCGCTGAGATAATATTGTAGATTTTTACAGCAGAAGCAGTCTTGTCAGTTTCGAGAAGTGACAGACCCATGGCAATACGCATCCAGAAATACTGTGGCATTTCGAGGAATTGCTGCTCGTGGTCGCGGAGGAAGTAACGATCGAAAAGTGTCTGCGCACCAAGGAAAGAAAAGAGTTTATCGCGAGATGGTTCAATAGCGCCAGACAGCGCAGCAAAATCAAATTCGGTTGCCATGCGCGGATCGAGACGCTTTGCCGCAATTCCTTTTTCAATCTGTTGTTTGAGTCCTTCTTTATATTTCTTGGCAAAGTCTGCATCAAGCTCGCTGATATTGAGCACAGCGTGATAGACCTCGTTGTAAAGGAAGCGCGCAGCGACGAGTGAGTACGCATGATCACGTTCAATACGAGCTTTGAGCGCCATGATGATAGCTTTGTTGATCTCAGAAGTTGGAATACCGTCGTAGAGGTTACGTTTTGTCGCCTTGATGACTTCTTCAACATCGATGTACGCCTCTAGACCAGCTGAGTGGAGGTTGATAGCCTTGCGGATTTCTTCGATGTTGAATGGGACAGTGTCACCATTTCTCTTTTGGACGAGAATTTCATTGCGTTCGATGCGCTCAATGAGTTCTTTCTCTTTTTCAGCTCGCATGCGGCTGCGTTCAGCACGATACAAGATGTACGCACGCGAAACTTCGAAGTGGCCCTTGCTAGCGATAGTTTTTTCTACGAGATTTTGAATCTGTTCAACGTGCGGAGTGTTGTCCGGCATATTTGCCTCAAGTTCAGCCACGACAGCCGAAGCAATTTCAGCAAAAAGATCGTCAGTTGCCTCAATTCCACAAGCGGAATAGGCTGAAGCGACTGCTTTCTGTATGCGTA
>JAGOOL010000016.1 GCA_017992485.1 Minisyncoccota bacterium | reverse complement strand
ATTAACTTCACTACTGCTTTCCAAGAGCGACGTGCACAGATTTCAGATGCATTTGTAGATGAAATTTTGGAAAAGGGCGGGCAGATCGCTAAAAAGAATGCTGATGCTGTTTTGGAGCGAGTAGAAAAGGCGCTTGGTTTTTAATGAAAATCACTTCAAATTATAAAGGATATACAGGAATCGACTATGTCTTTGAATACGAAGACGTTGATTCTTTTGATTTTCTGAAAGATGAAAAATGTACGCAGTGCTACGCTGTGTGTTTTTTCGAAGGTAAAATGGTGATTGTCCATAATCAAGAAAAAGATCATTGGGGATTGGTTGGCGGCACCATCGAGAAAGGGGAAAGTTTTGAAGAGACCTTACGACGCGAAATACAAGAAGAATCAAATATGGAAATGCTTTCTTGTTTACCTGTCGGGTATCAGAAAGCCACCGACATGCGGGATGGTTCGTATATTATTCAATTACGCTATGTTTGTACTGCAAAACCATACGGACCTTTTGTTTCCGATCCGGCAGGCACGATCGACAAAATAGCATTGATCGATCCCAAAGATCATAAAAAATATTTTGATTGGGGTGAAATCGGGGAGAGGATTATTGAGAGGGCGGGGGAATTGCTGCCCAAGATTGTAACCTAAGTAATATTGCCTAAATAAAAATTCGTGGTATTATCATGACCGAGTAGAAATCCGCGAGTGATTTCTCATATCTAGTACATTCACATATAGAACATAAAGCCCATGAAAAAATCATTTAGGCCGATTTTCGTCGTGCCGTCTATTATTCTTAGAAATAAGACACAGTTCCATTTGCGCGATAAAAAGATTGAAATGGAAATTCCAGGTACACTTATGCGTACCTTGGTAGAAGTTTGTGATGGGAATACCCAGATGCAAGCCATCGAAGATGATCTCAAAAATACTTGGGATATTACATTGATTCGAAAATTGGTTAACGAATTGTCGGATCTTGGAATTATTGGCATAGCTAATAATTTAGGAAATGCAATTTGGGGAGCTGTGGAGAATCCTTCAGTTTTTCCAAATGAATTAAGCGAAAAGCATATAGCTGTATTGGTGGTTAAAGCAGGGCTGCGTCACAAGAAAAATCAGCCACGTAGTGTTGAAAAAACTTCTGAGACAAACTTTGCGAAATTACTTAACAGTCGTCAATCTGTTCGTTCGTTTACTAATGACACGGTTGCGTTTCAGTCGATCGTCACTATGCTCTGGAGTGCCTACGGCCAATTACAGTCGGGCAGTAGGACAACTCCTTCGGCTGGGGCTCTCTACCCTTTGCGTTTAACCTTAGGACTAATGAGACAAACAGGAAAACTCGAGCTTGGCGTTTATGACATCTGGTTAGGTTTACCTGGAAAAGTCGGATTTAGATTAATCTCAAGTGATATTCAAAAGTTCATGCGTTCGTTTGTTGATCCGGAGATGGTTGAGCAATCCAATGGGGTAATAGTTGTTAGTGGTTCGTTCGACATTTCAGCGGAAAAATATTCAAATCGTAGCATGCTTTTTGTCACACTTGAAGCAGGTCATGTTGCTCAAAATATTCACCTAGCAGCTTCTGAATTAAAAATTGGAACTGTCGAAATTGGAGGATTTTTTGATTCACTTCTTGCTGAGTGTCTGTATTTACCAGATGGCTATCGTCCGTTGACTACGGTCATTTTTGGTAAAGAAAATAAAATGCAAATACAAGAACAGCATCGCAGAATGGAATTTCACTGGATGAATCCAGCTACAGAAAAGTATCAATTACCATTTGCTATGGCAGTAGCTAGGGTCTCGGTTGAAGGTAATAATACTTGGTCGTCAGGCAAAGCGTCATCGCCGAAACTTGCTCATATTAAGGCAAAATCAGAGGCAAAAGAATGGGCGGCGTGTGGTTGTATTCCACGGCTGACATTTGATTCGTTTGAAAATATGACAAATGTAGTGGATCCGAGAAGCATAGTGGCTTTCCATCCATATCAGTATCGAAGTAAATCGTTTCCTTTTGCATTATTTGATCCAAGCAAAAAATATGGATGGACAATAGGCCAAAATGAAATGACGATGTCAAAGGTATCTGTATTAGCTGATTGTGTATATTTTCCGTATTATCCCAAAACACAACACTATGCACATGCTAGTTCTTCTGGTGTTGCGGCTCATCCAAATAGATTAGCGGCAATACAAAATGGCACACTAGAGCTGGTTGAGCGGGATTCATTTATGATTGCCTATCTTGCAAAGCTCAATTTGCCAACTATTGTTGACCGGACACTACCTGAGTTTATACAGGTCCGTATCCAGGCACTTCGGGCTGTCGGATTTGATATTCATGTCAAAGATTATTCTCTTGATCTTGCTCCTGTTGTGTTTGTTTTTGCTCAGAATAAAAACATGTCATATACAACCTGTGCGGCAAGTTGTAACTTTGATATCGAGGAGGCTCTCGATCATGCATTAATGGAAGTAGAAGCTTCGGTATATCAACGGTTTGTGAACGGTGCACCTGCTTCAATGCATCCCGATAGTGTTCAATTTCCAAATCAGCACGGTGAACTGTATGAGCAAAAAAAGTTTTTTCAAAAAGCTAATTTTCTCATTAAAAGTAATCATCATATTCCGTTTAAAAATACTGGCAAAGGGACTGCAGAAACGTGGACGCAGTTACTCAATATTTTTAACGAAAAATCGTGGCCACTTATCACTGTTCCGATGAAACTGAAAGCGGTGCTTGGTGGCAGTGATGGATTGCATATTATTCGTTCAATCGTGCCGGGTATGATTCCTATATCATTTGGAAGTGATCTTGAACCACTAGGTATGAAGAGGCTATACGAGCAAGCATTGTTGCGGAATAAGAGGGTATTGCACTATGCAGATATTCCATCATTTCCTCATCCATTTGCGTGATGGAGTAAAATTATAGAGGTCGGACACAGTTTTGTGTTTCGGCCTCTTTTTGTTAGTATTGATATACAATGAAACTGACTACTAAAATTCAATTCTGCTTTCCTGAAGCCAAGTCAAAAACTAAGGAAGAATTTATTACATTTATCATGAGACCTATTCGATCCGACGGAGATAGCGGCTATGCTGGATTTGAAAAAAAGAAAGAGCTGACTGAGTATCTGTCAGAAAAGTATGTGAAGAAGAATCTCTCTGTGTATCAGATGTTGTCACCAAAAGTTGAATCTGATATTGAAAAAAATATCATAGAGACCGTAAAAAAATGTCAGAAATTACTCGGCAGCTCAGCTCAGCCTATTTCTGTTTTTGTCTTTCCTTGGTTTCAGGAAAAAAACGACACTGCCTTCGATGGTGTCAATGGTTTTGCTCCATATGAGAATACAATTCATCTTTTTATCGATATTCGTAAGTTTACTTTTGAGTCATTACGAGAAACGGTTGCTCATGAATTAAATCATGCAACTTTTTTCCATTTCAATCATGAAGAGCAAACATTGCTTGATACAATGATTTTCGAAGGTTTCGCAGAGCACTTCAGGGAAGCAGTTGTTGGTGGCAAGATTTCAGCTTGGGCCGGTGCCTTGTCTGAAAAAAAAGCTAAAGATTTATTTACAAAGTTAAAACCTACACTCCTATCAAAGGATTTTTCCCTTTATAGAGAAGTGTTTTTACTCGGGAAAAAATATCCAAGATGGACAGGCTATTCGATTGGATATCGGATTGTTGGATTATATTTAAAATCACATAAAGAAATAAAATGGCAGGATATAATAAAGATGGCTCCCGTCGCTATTTTTTCTGAATCTGGATACTAGTTCACCATACATAGAAAAAGCCCGCAGATTAACTACGGGCTCTCGAAATATTGCTTGTACATTATTTACACTTTGTACATTTGCCACTTCCGCAACGATTTGCGAATGAGCTTCGATTTTGTTTCTTGGATGTTGCTATAACCTTCCAGGAAAACTTTTGGGGGACTTGATTTGCTTTCAATTTATTACCTCCTTTCTTAAATGGAAGATACCATGTCATTGATTATTTATCAACTATGATGACTTAGAAAAAACGTATTGTTGTAGTCGGCTGAATTTACGACACACTTCACAAGCTTGCAACGATCGATAGCCAGTATTGTCCTTTTTAAATTATGTGGTATAAGTAAATAAAAAATACTATGGAAAATGGACTATTGATACTGGAGATAGACGAGTATCTTTCTCTCAGAGTACGACCTCTTTCTGAGGCTGAAGGATTATCAACACTCATAGAAGAAAATAGACAGCACCTGCGTGAGTGGCTGCCGTGGTTGGATGATTCAACATCCATTAAAGACTCCGAAATATACCTTCAAAGGGTTTTGGACGGTATTAAAGTTGGTGATTGTTGCGATTTTGGCATTTACTATAATGATGCTCAGATTGGATCAGCCGGTTTTCATTCTCTTGATGCAAAAAATAGAAATGGAGAAATAGGGTATTGGATTTCAAAAAATTTTGAGGGTAAAGGTATTATCACCAAAGTAGTAAAGACTCTCATTGATTACGGTAGAGATAAATGTAATTTACACCGAATTGTCATTAAAGTTCAGCCCGACAATAAGCGCAGTTGGTCTATTCCAGTACGACTCGGTTTTGAACTTGAAGGTGTTGAGAGGGATGGCGGGATTCAGAATGGTGTTTTTATAGATCTAGAGGTGTGGAGTCTATTGGTATAAGCATGTGACATATTATGAAGGCCTGAGAAATATCTCGGGTTTTTTTATTTGTAACATAGTAACCACCCTGGCTTTTTTCTCAAAAAAGCTTAGGATTAAAGCTATATGAATCCACGACGTATTGATCCGAAGGATTTTCCCAAAGAGGGAAGCCAGGAAGCACAAATTCGCTTCATTTTGGCGTTCGCTGTTTTGGCTCCATCGACCCACAATACGCAGCCGTGGCTATTTAAAATAGAAGGTGACACAGTTCACATCTATGCCAACAAAGAGTACCTTTTGCCGAAAGCCGATAAGCAGCGACGAGATTTTTTCATCAGTTTTGGTTGTTTGTTCGAGAACCTTGTGACTGCCGGTGAATATTTTAAAGTGCTGAGTGAGCTTACTATTCGGGATGTATCTGGTAGCGATGGGTCTGGCGGCGCCGAAGGTAGCAAAGATTTTGATTTTTCAAAACCGATTGCAAGTGCACGCTTTATTGTTAATACGACCGGCGAGAAAAATAAGGAATACGAACGAGCTTTCAACGCTATGCTCATCCGTATCAATGCCCGCGGCGTTTTCGCTGATGTTGCCGTTGATACAGAAACAAAAAATACTATTCTCTCTATTGCTGCACAATTTAATGAAGAAAAGATTAATACTATTTTAATAGATGATAAAGAAAAAATAAAGTCTATCGCTGCTCTTACAAAACAAGGTCTTAGAATTGCATACAAAGACAAATCGTTCCGTCACGAGATGTCGGGCTGGATGAATAGCAATCTTTCGCATAAAAAAGAAGGTATTCCTGGCTATGCGCTCAAGATGCCATTTTTCTTGTCGCTCATTATTCCGAAACTTATTCGTTACAAGGATATCGGCGCAAAACTCGGACAGCTCAACGAACGAAGTATTGCCTCAGCACCACTCATTACTGTCATTACCGCCAAAAACGATTCACCGAGAAGCTGGATCAATGTTGGCATGCTCGCGGAGCGACTTTTCATTGAACTCTACGCCCGCAACTATCAAACCTCGATCTTTGTTTCGACGGTAGAAATGGGCGAGCTGTATAAAGATCTGCAAAAAATCGTTTCTACTACCGACAGGCCACAATTCCTTTTTGTTGTCGGTAAAGTTGATTCACTACATACACCGACACCGCGCCACGATCTTGAGAAAAAAATCATTTAAAAAAATTTATTAATAATCCATTGCAGAATAATTACCATATATGTCTATAAACGAAACACTAACAACACTCATAGCCGCAGGAAATGAAATGACAGGCGTTTGGCAACCGATACTTTTTAGATTGAATAATGAAGCAGACAAAGCTGCTGTCGAAAAACTCTTTGTCGAAGGAAAAATCGTTCGCGCTATCGAATCAACGGGAACACAAGTCGAAGAAATCGAAAACATCAAGGATCCAAGTAAAATCACACACGCTTCTGCGATGGGGCAAACCAAAACTGCGCACATTTCCGCCGAAGAAGGCGTTTGGGTTTTTTATCCATGGCATGCGACACTCGTACATATAGTAGACGAGGTTGACTACGCAACTCTTCGTGCCGCTCGCAACGAACCACTCATCACAAAAGACGAACATGCAAAGATTCTGCCGCTTTCAATTGCATTTGCCGGGCTCAATGTAGGCAATCCGTGCGCCGTTTGTGCAGCTCTTGAAGGTGCCGGCCAAAATGGTCTCATTAAACTCGCTGACTTTGATAGTCTCTCAGTAACAAATCTCAATCGTTTCCGCGCCGGACTCAGTGATCTCGAAACAAATAAAGCATTCATTACTGCTCGTCAGATTTTTGAAATAAATCCTTTCGCAAATATTGAAATGTATCCAAAAGGTATTGCGCCAGAATCAGTCGACGCATTTCTCGCTGGCCCAAAGGTCGATATTCTTGTTGAAGAGATAGACAACCTCAAGCTCAAGATCGTACTTCGTGAAAAAGCACGAGACCTTCGCATTCCGGTAATTATGGTTACAGGTGACGGTGAAAACGTCATTCTCGACATCGAACGCTATGACCTCGATCCAACAACACCGATACTCAATGGCTACTTGAGTGACGAAACTAAAAACGCAATTGCCGCCGTCGTTCCTGGGCAGGGAACATTTGAAGAACGAGTAATGCTTGCTCGAGATTTTATGGGTAAAGAAGGGGAGCTTAATGACAGACTCTACGGTTCATTTAGTGCCGTCGGTAAAACATTGGCCGGCATTCCACAGCTCGCTGAGTCATCGTTTTGTCGCGGGGCGGTTATTGCCCATGCCATCCGTATGATTGCCACAAAAAGTGAGAGCGTCGCCTCGGGTCGGTATCGCTATGTCCTCAGTGATGTAGTTACCAAAAAGACATAATTGTGCTATTTTATAAGCATCGTTTATGGAGTTTGAGATATTCAAAAAAGCCGCTACAACGGTAGAAGCCTATAAACTTTTTTTGAAAGAACAGGGAATTGATCCTTCAGAGATTTTGTCGAAGGACGATTTTGCCAAACTCCCGCTCGTCACCAAAGAAAATTACCTCAAAAAATATTCTCTGACACAACTTGTCTCGAACGGAAAAATTCCACCGGTGATTTCATCGAGCTCTGGTTCGTCGGGAATGCCATACTACTGGCCGCGCGGCGAAGAGCAAGAAAAAACAGGCGTCGTTTTGCATGAAGAAATCTTGCGCGATATTTTCAAAATTGGAGATAAGAAAACGCTTGTTGTTGTCTGTTTCTCTATGGGTAGTTGGGTAGCTGGTACGTTTACCGCAGCTTCGTGTCGCGGGCTCTGGCCAAAGTACAATCTGACAATCGCAACACCGGGTATTGAACGCGAGGATATTTTGTCTGTACTCAAAAATTTTGCGCCACAGTTTGATTGTGTTGTTATGGCCGGTTATCCGCCATTCCTCATGGATGTCGTTAATGAAGGCAAGAAACGCGACTACGATTTTAGAGATGGTGTCTTCAAATTCATCACTGCCGGTGAAAATTTCTCAGAGAAATGGAGAGACACCATCTTGGCTGCTGTCGGATCAAAAGATCCGATGCACGACCTCGTCAGTATTTATGGAACTGCGGACGCTTGTGCACTTGGTCACGAAACACCGCTATCTATATATCTACGTCGACTCGCCGGCAAAGACGCCAAACTCCGCACAGCACTTTTCGGTGATCTCACCTTTATCCCGACACTCGTTGCATACAATCCTGACTCACTCTATTTTGAAATCGTCGATGACAATATTGTTATGACGACAGCGTCCGGTATTCCTCTCATTCGCTACAACATCAAAGACAATGGCCGCGTATATTCTCAGAATGAAATTACTCAGCTATTGAGTGATCACGGCTATGGCAAAGAAGCAGTGGATTTGCTCAAAGAGAATAGCTATCCACTCATCGGCCTCTTTGGGCGTAAGGATGTTTCAACGACATTCTATGCACTCAATATTTATCCGGAAAATATTAAAGCCGGACTTGAAGATGATCAGCTCAAGGCATTCGTCTCGAGTAAATTTATTGTTCGAACAGAAATGAGTAAGAATCAGCAAGAACAGAAGCTCACTATCGCCGTCGAGCTCGCTCCTGGAGTAAAGTCTTCGACGAGCATCAAGAAATTGATCCGCACGTGCATTTTCAATCATCTTATCGAGCTCAATGCAGAATATCGAAAGCTCTACAATTCAATTCACAAGAAAGCTATGCCGAAAATTTTGGTAGAGGAATTTGGTCAGCCAATGTTTGCGACACGAAGTAATAAGATTAAATGGGTAGCGAATGTTCAGTAACTATGAATAGAAAGAGCACAATACGCAGAATCCTCGCTGACTTAGAACAAATCCGAGGAACTTCAAGTAAGTATAGTGATTATGCTATAGATCAATTAACTATTTTTTTTAACGCGTCTAAATCGATTGCAAGATTTATTCCATGGGTTTTATTTAGTGCTCCAAAAATTGACCACCAGAAAATTCTTGAGATAAATGATTTTCCATTTCCTCAGTATGAACAAGAAATGCACGAACGACTTATTGCAGCAGAACGTAAAGCATTTCCGGGGCTGATTGAGCTACAGGTTGCTGCGGTGACCGCATACATTATTTCGCAGGACAAAGACATATGTATTATGAGTCTTGGAAGTGGGGGGATGGAAGTTGAACGTCAGATTTTTGAGCGATTAATCAAGGCTAAGCATAAGTATAAGGTAACCATTATTGGCGATGATTATTCGGAAAGCGCCCACCTCGTTGCACAAAAAAACCTGTCAACGCTTCAGCCTGTCGACGTTTTTGATGTTGATCAACTTAGCAATGAATCATTGGATGAAATGATCCAAAAAAATAAGCACTTTGCCGTTATTCTTTGCAGAAATGATATTTTCAAACTATCTGAAGTATTCCCCCAAAAACGCTTCGATGCTGTGATGCATACACTATTTAGACATCACCTAACTGCCCCAGAATATAGTCAGTTGAGCGGTGTTATTAAAAAAATAGGCATGCGTTGCTTTGAATATGATGGCTATAAAAGTTGGGTGGCAATGGTACCTCAGACGATTATGGGATGGAGGAGCCCTGTTTTTTTGAATGCGGAGATTTTCTCAAGTCTTCGTTTTATGAATAAGACTGAGATAATAAAAAATAATATCGGGAAATTGACATTTACCCCCATCGGATATTACTTACTTGAGGTACAATAGTAGTCATGGATATTATTTCAAATCTGAGTCTATTGTCGGTGGGTGCGGTAGTCGCAGCTATTGGCATACTTGGATTCCTGATTTATTTTAATAACCCGAAGAGCCTTACAAACAGAACATTCCTGTACCTTTCTTTTTCTGTAATATGCTGGAGTGTTTTTAATTATCTAACCTTATATCAATCTTTCAACTTCGATGTGTCTATTTGGTATCTAAGGTTGGTAATGTTGAGTGCTATTTGGTTTGCTTTTTTCTTGTATAAACTTTCCCGTGTCTTTCCAGAGGAGAAGGTTGTTTTAGGAAACTGGTACCACTATTTTGCTGTACCTGCAGTGCTTATCGTGGCCTTGCTCTCACTGACACCATCTGTGTTTAAATCAGTTGCTTCTTTGTCGGGTAGTGGACAAATAGTATCGAATATTACTGGCCAAGGTATAAAAGTATTTGGTGTCGTCGTCGTCGGTTTTCTAATAAGCAGCATTATCAATTTGGTACGGCAAACACTTAAAGCACAAGGGGAGAGAAGGAAGCAATTTAAACTTGTCACCACTGGTCTTGTACTTACTTTTCTCTTGCTTATAATCTTTAATTTCATTTTGCCTGCATTTTTGCATATTACAACATTTGTTGTATTCGGTCCGGTATTTGTATTTCCGTTCATTGGGATGACGTTCTATGCTATCTATAAACATGGATTACTTCATATAAAAGTTCTCTCTGTTAGTGTTTTGGCGTTTGTCTTAAGTTTTGCTTCACTTGCTCAAATTATTTTTTCAATCAAAGACGACTTCCTAACCTTGCTTTTCCGAATCGTTATTTTTGTTGTAACACTTATCGTAAGTGTCTTCTTAATTAAAAGTGTTCTCAGAGAAGTTGAGCAGCGTGAGAAGCTGCAAACATTGAGCGGTCAATTAAAACGTACCAACACAAAATTAAATAGCGCAAATGCAAAACTCGAAGAAGTCGACAAACGTAAGACTGAATTCCTCTCACTTGCTTCTCACCAACTCCGCAGCCCGATCACAGCAATCAAGGGCTACACTTCGATGTTCCTCGAAGGTTCGTATGGTGAAGTGAATGAAGTGCAGCGTGAACCGATCAGTCGCGTTTTTCAGTCTAGTTTAAACCTCGCAAACGTTGTTGAAGACTTGCTCGATGTCGCCAAGATTGAACAAGGCGGTATGAAGTACGTTGTGCAAGATATTGATCTCGAAACGATAACATCAGCGCTCTACAAAGAATTTGCGCTCACTGCAAAAAGTAAAGGTCTCGAATTGCAGTATGATAACGCCGGTGCTTCTCCATGTATGGTCAGTGTTGACCCGGTGAAATTCCGCCAAGTTATTTTAAATTTACTTGATAATTCCATAAAGTATACCCAATCTGGATTTGTTAAACTTTCAATTAAAAAAGAAATGAATAAAACCGGTAAAGCGGGCAATGCCATTGTTGCTATCAGTGATTCAGGTATGGGTATGTCTCCTGAAACAAAAACAAAATTATTTGGAAAGTTTGCTCGCGGCGAAGGAACCAAAGTGAATGCCGGTGGCTCCGGTATCGGACTTTATCTTGTTAAAGAAATTGTTGAAGCGCACGGTGGCAAAGTTTCCGCTGATTCACCGGGACTTGAAAAGGGCTCTGTGTTTACTGTTACTCTCCCTCTTAAGATTGCGTAGGAAGTGGTGAAAGTCTCGCAGGAACCACTATCGAGCCTTCTTTTGAATCTCTAACAATGTAACCTTGCTGCTCGATCTCGCGACGCATTTCGTCGGCCTTTTTGAAATCTTTATTATTGCGAACAATGTCGCGTTCAGCTGCAAGAGCTTTTATGTCTTCAGGAATATGAATTTCCGGCAAATCGGCAAAACCGAGGCCGGTGACTTTATCTATAAAGAGAATCGTTGCGCGTTTTGTCGCAGCGTCTAGATTTTCATCCTTAAATACACCAAATAGTGTCGCAACGGCACGCGGCATATCGAGATCGTTTTCGATTGCGGCCATAAATGTCGCTTTATATGTTTCGTCGACAACGCCATCTTCTCTTGGTAGCCCGACAAAGGCTTCATACAGCGTTGTAAGTGCAGTATCCGCGGCTCGGAGCGCATCGTAGGTAAAGTTAATAGGTGAGCGATAGTGAGCCATGAGGAGCCAGAGACGGTAGCTTTCAGGACGAGCGATCTTTGCAATATCTGCAAGGTAAATATCGTTGCCGAGCGATTTAGAAATTTTCTCCCCATCAATATTGAGGAAACCGTTGTGGAGCCAAACGTGTGCGAGTGGTTCATCATACGCGCACTGCGACTGTGCGATTTCATTGGTGTGATGCACGGGAATATGATCGATGCCGCCAGTATGAATATCAAAAGGCTGACCCAAGAATTTACGAGCCATTGCCGAACATTCAATATGCCAACCAGGAAAACCAACACCCCACGGAGACTCGTAGCCGATTTGATTCTCAACATTTTCGCCATTTCTATTTGTAAATTTCCAGAGTGCAAAATCGCGAGGTGAGTGTTTTTCACTATTTTCTCCGATTCGCGATTCGAGTTCAGAAGCTGACTCTTTTTCGAGGCCAGCCATTATTCCGTAGTCTTTCATTTTCGTAGTATCAAAATAGACGCCATCGCTGATTCTGTATGCGTAGCCTTTTTTCTCTAGTTTTTCGATGAGCTCAATATCTTCTGTAATATTGTCACTCGCAAAAGGCATGACGTGCGGCACTTCAATACGAAGTGTCGCAAGGTCTGATACAAAAGCATCTTTATAAAAATCTGCAATTTCACGCATCGCAGTGAGAGTCATTTCCTTTCCTTCTCGCTTGAGTGCTTTGACCATTTTATCATCGCCGTCATCGCCGTCGCTTGTAAGGTGACCGATATCTGTGATGTTGATGACTTGCTTTACGTTGTACCCGGACAGCTCAAGTGTTCGACGTAGTGTGTCGGCAAAAACAAATGAACGTAAGTTGCCAATATGGGCGTAATTGTAAACCGTCGGTCCGCAATGGTAAATCCGTACCAAGTTTGGATTAATTGGCGTGAAGACTTCGAGTTTTTTCGTAAGGGTATTGTAGAAACTTAGAGCCATCGTTTTCTGCGGAAATATAAGATAAGCACAGCACCGGTAAGCACCATGGCACCGAGGACGACCAGGAAGTCTCTAAATGAACTAATGAAAACAATTTCACTATTCATACCAAACACACCGGTAATGAGTGTGAGCGGAAGCATGATAAATGAAATGATTGTGAGGACCTTGATTGTTTCGTTTGTCTTTGAGGTGAGGAGGGCGTCGTTGGTATCTTTGAGATCATTAAGAATTTCTTTGTGACTTGCCATAATACTTTCTACACGACGATACTCACCGGTAATCGATTCGAGGTGGTGTTTGAATTTCTCACCAAAGAGGTGAGAACCGGCAGATTCGAATGAAGTCAAAACATGTTCATGGAAACGGATCGCTTGTTTAAAATCGAGAAGTTTACGATTGCTATTTGAGATGACGCGAACCATTTTTTCTTCTTTATTTTCAAAAATGTTCTGCTCGATTTCTTTGAGATCTTCTTCTATTTCATACAGCTGTGCTTCAGAATATTTGTAGAGCTCGCGCATGATATAAAAA
>JAGOOL010000053.1 GCA_017992485.1 Minisyncoccota bacterium | reverse complement strand
GGTTCTGATTCGAGAACAGGCGTTTCAACTTCAATAAAATCTTGATCGAGCAAAAATGTGCGGATTGTATTCCAAAACTTTGAGCGGCGAATAAATGTGTCGCGGAGTTCTTGGTTTAAAAGAATATCGACGTAGCGTTCTCGATAGCGAGCTTCTTCGTCTTTGAGGCCGTACCATTCAGATGGAAGAGCATTGAGTGACTTCGACGCCATTGTCCAAGACTTAACCTGGAGCGACTGCGCACCGCGCTGTGTTGTGAAAGCAGTTCCCTTTGCTGAAATAAAATCACCTTGGTCTACAGCATTAACAAAAAGTTCAAACTGTTCGTCTGAGAGTTCACCTTTTTGAATAAGTGTCTGCACGCGTCCAGTACCGTCGAAAATGTCGGCAAAGATAATTGCGCCATGCCCGCGCATCGACATGATGCGGCCAGCGAGCGAGATTTCTTTTTTGGGACCTGCGTCTGCATTTTCGAGTACAGCAAAATCCGCAAGAAATTGCGCAATTGTCATATCGCGATCTACACGAGTCGGATATGGATCCATGCCCGCACTTTTAATAAGGTCGAGTTTCTTTAGTCGGTCTGCGCGAACGCTTTCATTGGTGCTCATATATAGAGGAATAGTACTATTCTGTAGTCTTTCCGTCAAAATGTTCCTCTGTTTCGTCGGCTTTTGTTTTGTGCACTGTGCCGTCTTTGTGGTTTGCTGGAGAGTAAATTGTGTAGAGCTTGAGCGTTTCTGGACCAACACTGAGCACATTGTGCTTTGCACCAGCTGGCACAATGAACACATCGCCATCCTCGGCTGTGTACTCTGTTTCATCTATAAACACTTCAGCAACTCCTTGCTCAATACGGAAAAATTGATCAACTGTGTGTACCTCTTCACCAATATCTTCACCAGGTAAAATACTCATCAAGACAAGCTGGCTATGCTCGCCTGTGTAGAGCACGCGTCGGTAGTCTGTGTTCTCCAACGTCTCTTTTTCTATGTGTGCAAAGTGTCCGTGTTTCATATGATAATTAAAGCATAATTTATAGTGGTGTAGCAAAATTCAATTATGAAAAAGAAAACCCACTAAGTGAGTTTTCACTTAGTGGGTTTATTATTAAATTACATTTTGCCGCGCATAATTCCTTTTTTTAGGAAAGTAGCCGTGACTGAGAGTAAAATCTTCTGCACTTTCGAACTGGTCTAACTCCTCGTTGTCGATACGGTCATTAATACTCTTTATCTGTCTTTCTGTTAGAGAGTAAATCATAACTTTGTCTGTCGCGCCATGGTTGGAGTCTGGGTTTTCCCTTATCTTCGACTCCCATTCTCCTGCAGTAAATCTACCCCATCTTATTTTTTTTGCAACAACAATATGAGTGACTGATCCCTTTGCAAATCTACAGATTAAATCTGATAATTTGCCTTCGTTTTTTCCTGAAACAAGCAAGATTTCTGTTAGGCCCATTTCAATACTCCAAAAGTAGATTTGGTAATGATCTTCTCTTTCTGATGTGCCAACTTTATGACCTAAGTATTCATCTTCAAGGTCAATAGAATGCTTAGACACAGTTACTTCTCTTGGGTAACGCGTTGCTCCGAAGAGTTCTTTTTTTGAGAAGAGATGCAATAAGGCATTTCTGCCATTTTTTGCGAACGTATTCATTTGTATAAGAATTTTATCGCAACGTGCGATGCCGAGATTATTTTTTTGCTTATGCCATTCAACGAGATGCTCCTTTCTCGTCATATCTGCTAATTTAGGAAGCAGAGAAACCTACTATTATAATAGCATTATTTTGTAGTTTTGTCAATATTAAAAACCCTTTGAGTGAAAGGGTTTTTAAGTAATTATGTGAATATTTAGTTACGCAATCTTCCTATACCGATTCACCGCAAGCGGAATGAAGACAATGAGAATACCGACGATCCAAGCAAGCGCATACCAAAGATTGTCGCCAATTGGAGTGCCAAGTGTCAGCGCACGAACAGTATTTACTGTGTAGCTGATTGGGTTGTGTTCTGCGAACCACTTCACTCCCCCGCTCATTGTTTCAACAGGAACAAAGATCGAGCTCGCAAAAGCCAAAGGGAAAACCCAAATGAATCCAGCAGTCTGCGCAGTCTCTACACTTTTAACAGCGAGACCGATTGTTGCTGAAACCCAAGAGAAAGCAAAACCGAAACCAACAGTCAAAAGAACAGCAAGCAAGTAGTTACCAAAACCATTCGTGATTTCAAAACCGATAAGCATACCAACGAGTGTCATGACAGCGATGATCAACACATTGCGAATACTTTCTGTAATTGTTCGTCCAGCGAGAACAGCAGAGCGAGACATTGGGAGAGATCGAAAACGATCAATCATTCCTTTTGACAAATCTTCGGCAAGTGACACGCCTGTCATCATCGAACCAAACAAAACAGTTTGCACCAAAATACCAGGGAGCAAGAAATTGATGTAGTCATTGCCAGGAGTTTGAATAGCACCGCCAAATACGAATGCAAACAAAAGCACGAACATAACCGGCTGAATGAATGAAAAGATAATGAGCTGTGGCATGCGCGCATAGCGGAGCAAGTTTCGCTTCGTCATTATCCAAATGTCGCTCAATGTATGTGATGAATGTGTTTTTTGCATACAATTATTTTTCTTCAGCACCATGGCCAGTTAATTTCATAAACACGTCATCGAGCGATGGTCGACGAAGCATAATGTCAGAAATGACAATGTTCGCAGCATCGAGGTCGCGGAGTGCACTAACAAGCACAGCTGCGCCACCAGAAACAGCCATTGTCACTGTTCCCGTATCAGTATCAGCTTTTGGTTCTTCGTCGCCGAGTGCTTTGATTGTTTCGCCAACTCGAACAGCATCCGCATGAGTCGTCGCACGGATTTCCAAAATATCGCCGCCGACTTGTCGCTTGAGTTCATCAGGCGTACCTCGCGCAATAATCTGGCCGTGATTGATAACATATATAGTATCAGCGAGCTGGTCTGCTTCTTCAAGGTACTGCGTCGTAAGCAAAAGCGTCGTACCGTCGCGAACGAGATCGCGAATAACTTTCCACATTGTAAATCGGCTGCGCGGATCAAGACCAGTTGTGGGCTCATCGAGGAAAAGGACCTTTGGCTTGAGCACAATCGAAGCCGCAAGGTCGAGGCGTCTTCGCATACCGCCTGAATATGTTTTGAGCGCGCGGTCTCCTGCATCTTCAAGATCAAATTCTTTGAGAAGTTCAGTGGCGCGAGCTTTAGATTCTTTTTTGCTGAGGTGGTACAAGCGGCCAACCATTTCTAAGTTTTCGCGGCCTGAAAGAATTTCATCGACAGCAGCGTACTGACCAGCAAGACCAATGATCGAGCGAAGTTCTTGCGCATCGTTAACAACATCAAGTCCGTCGATAGTAATAGTACCTTTGTCCGGCTTGAGCAGTG
>JAGOOL010000015.1 GCA_017992485.1 Minisyncoccota bacterium | reverse complement strand
TTCATCTGACTTCGTTATGCTTTGTTTGAACTCTTAAACAAAAGCATATGAAAAAGATCCTGTATTTCATTATTATTCTCTCGTTTACCGGTGTCTGCGCGCAGAACTGGCAAGCAATCGACAATGGCCTCAGTGGTGCAGTGAGGGCACTACTTCCTGACACTGCAAATAACCAGCTCATTATCGGTGGTGAATTTTCCTACATTCATTCTGCGCTCCACCCAAGTATCGCAAAGTACGACGGTGTTGCGATTGATTCAATTGGCGCATTTTCATGCAATCCAAATTTCGCTCTCGGTATGTGTGGGGGAGTGGTGTATGCGACGGATTGCAATACGATGCTTGTTCGGGGGCAGAATCCCTATCAGAACTTGTGGCAACCAATTGATTCCGGTTTTGGTGGCACTGCACTATGCTATTACGAAAAAGATTCAGTACTGTACGTTGGTGGCGGTTTCAATTCCGTCGGACAGATTACGGGTGGGTCGCTCGCATATTGGAACGGTCAGCGATTTCGAGATATTGCACTACCGTTTTCATACGGTATGGTGAGTGATATTACTTTCTTTCGCGACACCATGTATGTCGTTGCTGATTTTCCGGACTCAACCGGAGGAACGTCTTCTAGGGTTCTTCGACGTACCTGTAGTTGTCGGGGATGGATAGACATCACACCTGTGTTCGGCAGTACTTCATCGTGGGCATCGTCACTTGAAGTCTACAAAAACGAATTATATCTAGCTGGTAGTTTTTCAAAAGCTGACGGCTGCATAGGTAATTCGATTCTAAAATACGATGGCATACTTTGGCACGATGTTGCAAATGGTATTGATCAATCAGGTTCGTACGGACAAGTTTTTGAACTCCACGTTTTCCGTGACGTACTTTTTGTCGGCGGATTTTTTCAGTCGGCAAACGGTATTGCAGCGAACAATATTGTAGTTTGGGATAGTACGGATTGGCATGGTCTAGGCGGTACGTTTAATCAAAGTATTATGGCTATCAACGATTGGAACAATGAACTGTATATTGGCGGCAGATTTACCGTGGTAGATGGCGCTCAAACCAATTACATTGCAAAGTATATCGGCGCTCTCCCTTGGTGAGATTTTCGCAGCCCCCAGTGATTCAATTTTAGTTTTATCAAATCCGCTTTGGCGGGTTTTTTTTATTTGCGTTCAAGGGTTTCCATTTTTTACTTTTTCTGCTATAGTCTCTCTGGTTTTATAACTATTTTATATTTACACTATGCATCCAAAGAAAGAACGAACATTTGTAATACTTAAACCGGATTCTGTCCAGCGCGGCCTTGTCGGCGAGATAATTTCTCGTTTTGAGCGCACTGGTCTTAAGCTGGTAGCATTGAAATTTGGTATCCCTACTGAAGCTCAGTGTTTTGCTCACTACAACAAAGACGACGCTTGGTTCTTGAGAAAGGGCGAAGGCATCATTGAAAATAAGAAGAAAATTGGTTTACCTGTTGAAAAGGAAGCGATTGAATATGGCCGCGATATTATCAAGGCTATCGTCAAATACATGACATCTTCACCTGTCGTTATGATGGTTTGGGAAGGTAACCAGTCGGTTGCAATCATCAAGAAGCTTGTTGGTGGCACAGAGCCATCTACTTCAGACGTAGGTACAATCCGAGGCGACTATACACTCGATTCTTACCACATGTCTGATTTTGACGGTACGCGCGCAATTCGCAACCTCATACACTGCACAGACAATTCTGGCGAAACTGACCATGAAATAAGTGTTTGGTTCAAGCCAGAAGAATTGATGAACTACCGTCTAGTACAAGAGGCGATGCTCTACGATGTAAATCTTGACGGGATGCTAGAGTAATTGTTCGTTCTAGAAAAAAGTACACAAAACATAATCACACAAATAAAAAATGCCGCCAACTGCGGCATTTTTTATTTATATGGCTCAAATTCTGCACTCTAAAATATTTTTTATTGCTGTCTATATTGTTTCTTCATTAATAGGGGAGTAGAATATAAGTACGGTTATTTGAACGTAGTACCTAGAACACCTTTTGTATGAGAGCGTGATGTTCGCCAGCTGATTGAATGCTTAAATGTGATCAAAAAATGCCGGAGACGACGCACTCACCTAGTGTAAAGCTAGGGTACTACCATCAAATAACCGTAATAAATGCCCGATTTCGATCGGGCTTTTATATTGTATGGGAAGACTATCTATTTTCGTGCAATTTATACCTTTTCGTGCAATTATTGACCTATATGACACAACGAGAACGCGCAATTGTCGCCTTCATCCTCGCTTGGGGTGTTTTCTTCTTAAATTTAGCTGGTGGCTACTTTAGCTGGTACAGCGGCGTCTGGTGGTATGACATGCTCATGCACTTCTCTGGCGGTATTATGATTGGCACAGTCGCTCTCGTCTTTGCTTTTGCACTCAAGCTGCAGTGGTTCGGACAGCCTACAGCTCCTCGTTATGGACGTATTCTCCTCATAGCACTATTCGCGATTATTTTTTGGGAGGGAATAGAGTTTAGTCTTTCAACTGTTGGTGGTGATGAATTCCATGTGCTTGATTCTCTTTCAGATATGTTTCTCGGCACTGCCGGTGCACTATTTGTGCTTTCCACTGCAACCGTTTTGGAGACGAGTCGTGTATAATAGTTTGGTATGGCCTCTGAAAAAATTTCAATTACGTTCGCAGCTGGTGCTGGTACAGTGACTGGTGCCAATTTTTATATACAAGGCGCAGGTAAAAAATTCCTCGTTGATTGTGGTTTGGTCCAATCAGAAAAACTCGCGGACGATTTCAATTGGGAACCATTCCCGTATGATGCCAAAGATATCGACACTCTTTTTGTAACGCACGCCCACATCGACCACATCGGCCGTATTCCCAAACTCTACTATGATGGTTTCCGCGGCAAGATCATTTCATCAATGCCTACCAAAGACCTTGCTGTCATCATGCTCGAAGACACAATCAACATTCTCGGTCATGACAAAACAGGTGATCTTCACAAAATGTACAATACCGAAAATCTCCACAAGATCATTGCACTCTGGGAGGGTAAAGAATTTCATGAGCCGTTTGATTATGGCGCTTGGAAAATAAATCTCAAAGACGCAGGGCACATTCTTGGCTCCTGTATGTACGAATTTATGCTGAACGGCAAAAAACTTGTCTTTACCGGCGACCTCGGTAATTCTCCATCACCACTTTTGCCTGACACAGAAGCGATTACGGATGCTGATTATATGATTATGGAAAGTGTGTACGGTGACCGCAACCACGAAGGCCGTAACGAACGCAAAAAGAAACTCGAGGCAGTTCTCGAGGATAACTATAAGCGAAAGGGAACTCTTGTTATTCCAACCTTCTCACTCGAACGTACCCAAGAACTCCTTTTTGAAATAAATGATCTCGTTGAAAATCACCGTATTCCACCGATGCCGATTTTCCTCGATTCTCCGCTCGCAATCAAGCTCACGAGTGTATACCAAAAGCACAATAAATACTTCAACGAAGCTGCTCGTGCACTCATTAGTAAGGGAGATAATATTTTCGCATTCCCTGGACTCACACTCACCATTGAAACAGCTGAATCAAAGAGTATTTTGCGTACCGAAAATCCAAAGATCGTCATCGCCGGCTCTGGTATGTCGAATGGCGGTCGTGTCATTCATCACGAACTCAATTACTTACCGCATCCGCACAATACACTCCTCCTCACTGGTTATCAGTCGATGGGAACACTCGGTCGCAATATTGAAGATGGCAACAAAACAGTCCGCATCTTGCACGAAGATGTTCGCGTCGAAGCGCATATTGAAAAAATTAGCGGTTACTCAGGACACAAAGATAGTGATCACTTGATTGATTTCGTTCAGAATTCGGCAGAGGCACTTAAGAAATTATTTGTCTGTATGGGTGAGCCAAAGTCATCACTCTTTTTGGCGCAGCGGCTCCGTGATGGCCTCGGTATCAATGCATATCCACCACACGCAGGGGAGAAGATTGAGATTGAAATGTAAAAATGAAGTTGTAAAAGTTAAAACTAGACTATAATAGTAAGACATGGAAAATTTACTCGATAATAATACAAACGGCAAACATAACCACCTCAAGCTCAAGCTCGGTGTTTCTGGTGCGGCTGAAACTGGGCACTGCGGTATTGATGCATTAGAGAAAGCCAAAGAGCTTGGTCGTCAGATCGCATTGCAAGGAGGTATCCTTCTCACTGGTGCGACAACTGGTTTTCCGCTCTGGAGTGCGATGGGTGCCAAAGAAGCCAAGGGTGTTTCAGTCGGTCTCTCTCCGGCCGCCAACGAACAAGAGCATGTAAATGCGTACAGACTACCAGTAGACTATATGGATCTCATTATCTATACGGGCTTTGGTTACCCGGGCCGTGACCTCCTTTTTACACAGAGTTGTGATGCTGTATTTATCGGTTGCGGGCGTATTGGTACAATTCACGAATTCACAATCGCTTTCGAAACAGGACGTCCAATTGGTGTCCTTGAAGGTGAATGGGATATGGATGAACAGATTAGAGACATCTTGGCTAAAGGCCACCGCGCCAACGACAAGATTGTTTTTGATCCAGACCCAGCAAAACTCGTTGCGAAAGTTATTGAGCTCGTCATCAAGAATAAGGTTACAGAGTACAAAGCTGCCGCAATACCGGACCTCGATGTCGCTCGCGCTCATACATTCGATGGTGTAGTCCAAACAGGAAAGTAAGTAGGGAACTAGCAGATTTCGCCCGACATAACTAAACAAAAAATCCTCCAGATGGAGGATTTTTTAGTACTTTGTAGTAGTAGCTTCGTAATTGATTACTGGGCGTGAGCGAGAACTTTCTTAAATGTCTCAGGTCGGAATTCAGCGATTTCAGCGAGCATCTTGCGGTTGAGGCCGATATTCTTCTTCTTGAGTGATCCCATAAGCTTTGAAAATGAGATACCTTCAGCGCGGCTACTAGCGTTGATCTTTACCTGCCAGAGGCGGCGGCGATCAGACTTCTTGTCCTTGCGGTGAGCAAAGGCATAAGCGCCTGCGTGGGAGAGTGCGTCACGAGCTGCACTTTCCTTTGTGCTGCGTCCGAAACGAAAACCCTTAGCTCGGCCTAATATTTTTCTTCGTCGTTTGAGGGCATGTACTCCTCCTTTTACTCGTGGCATATATAAGTATTAGTTAAAAATAAAAATTAATGAAATGGTTGGGGACTAACTGTTTGGGAGCATTCGGCTGCGAGCTTTGTTTTTCATAACAAAGTTAACGCCTTTCTTTCCGGCAAGCTGGGTTACGCGAGACTGCTTAGCGTTGAAGTGGTTGAAGCCCGGCTTTCGGCCAATAAGCTTACCGTTCTTGGTAACTTTGAGTCTTTTGCTAAATGATTTGTTGGTTTTCATCATATATGTGTTTGATTAGGCTACAGCCTTTTTCTCTCTTTCGATAGTAACGATATAGCCTTTCGGGCTCTTTTTAAACGAATCCGAGATCTTGAAGTTGGTTGTTATGAGTTTAAGGACTCGTTCGAGGCGCTCCCGAAGGAATTTCTCGTCCATGTACTTAGCTCGGCCAGAGAGATACAGTTCAACTTTGATTCTGTGTCCTTCCGACAACCAGACTGATGCGGTCTTGGCCTTGAGTTCAAGGTCATGATCACCTGTACCAATCTTGATCTGAATAGCTTTGGTCTCGGTTGGTTTTGCACCAGCCTTAGCCTTTTTAGCTTTCTTACTCTCGAGATACTGATACTTACCGAAATCCATGATCTTGCAGATCGGTGGAAGGGCTTGTGGGGCAATCTCGATGAGGTCTTCACCTCGGTCCATTGCAATCTTGAGGGCATCCGCAGTTGGCATAACCCCAAGGTTACCGCCTTCACTGTCGAGCACTCTCACTTCTTTGGCCCGTATTGCATTGTTTGTTCGTTCTTTCAAATGATTATGAGTATAACCCTCCCTTTAATCGGGATGCATCTAGGAGTGTCTACTGCTAAGGCATTCTACCCGATATAGTGCTTTGAGTCAACTCGGCCAAAAGGAGGCTTTGCGGTATAGTCTTTCTATGGAATCAACGCTCGAATTAGCCAGATATACCTATAAAAAGCTGGGCGAAACACCCCTTGAGTGCCTCAACCGTTTTAAGGCGGAAAACCCCGAATATGAACCCCTGACCGCAACCTACGCCGGTCGTCTCGATCCGGCCGCCGAAGGGGAGATGCTCTTACTTTTTGGTGACATGGTTCATGAAAAGGATGACTATCTGAAACATGATAAAACCTATACCGCAGTATTTGCGCTCGGTGTGTCGACTGACACCGGTGACTTGCTCGGGCTTCCAACGAAGCTTGTTCAAACAGTATCAGAACTAGATGAAGAGAAGATTAAGAATATCTCAGAGAAAATCAAAAAACTTACTACGCAAACATACCCAATCTATTCATCAAAGCCTGTTGATGGAAAACCACTATTTGTGCACGCTAAAGAGGGGAATGACGTCGATCGACCAAATCACCCAGTCACAATTTACAAATGCGACTTCGTGGAGCAAACAACAATCTCGAGTATAGATTTACTGGTCCGAGTCGGTACTGTCTGTGCGCTCGTTACTGGTGATTTTCGCCAGCCGGAAATTATCTTTGCTTGGAATCATGCGCAAAAAGAATTACCGACTGAAATAAAACTCCTGACATTTTCTCTTGATGTTTCGTCCGGTACATATATTCGTGGCCTTTGCGAAGATCTTGAAAAAGAACTTGCTGTGCCTACCGTACTCTACTCACTTGCGCGAGAAAAAATTGCTCGATAAACGACGAGAATAATAAACTGTATTTTGCACAAAAAAATAGCCCCGCCATATTATGTGCGGGGACTATCACTTGTGTTCGTGTTACTAAATTTAATTTAAAGATCTACTACTTTTGTTCTGAGCCTGCGTACAATTTGTCTCTCAACTCTGTCGGGATTAAAGCACCGATGGCATTTGGCTGAGTAGTAATTGTTCGCCTTGCCGGTTCAATGATAGAAATGCTTTTTCCAAGATACTCTGCAGTGTTTTTTGCGAAATTGTTGTTTAGCTCACACTCTACGATAGTATCAACCGGCAGAAAGGGAAGGGTAATTTCTTCCATGAAATATTCGGCACGAAGGAGAACCGTGTCGTTATGGTAAGTTAGGCCAATGCCGTACCCTTTTTCAAGGTCCCAGTATTTAACTTTTACTTCACCAACTTTAGGTTTTCTTGCTGATCCTAATCGGATTGTTTGCATTCCCTTGATCACTGTTAAGTGTTCAGGTTTCATTAGTTCGGCCACAAGATCCGGAAATGTAATGCCATTGAATCCTTGTGTCGCAGCACTATATGTCGCTGTCCATTTCGGGAGTAAACATAAGTAGTGCTCATCGTTCCAGGTAATTAGACCAATTTTGTAACCTACTGCTGTGTTTCGTGATGTTACCATGACGATTGTCGGCAGCATTGTTACTCTATCCATCTTTACCGGACTTAATGTAAATGCAACAACATTTTTTTCGTTGGTTGCAGTTGTTGTGAATCCTCCGGTACGCTCGAAACAAAACAAGATTTGTTTGTGACTGATGCGTACAGTTAGGTTGCCATTTTCATCAAACAAATCCTTGTTGATTTTTTGGTTAATTGGAAGTTGCTCACCATTTTTGTTGGTGACGAGTAGCTCTATTTGGCTCATATTAAAGAATTTATGGGGTTTATATTCGGTTGTATTATATACCAAAACACACTATGTGTCAATAGTACTATCTACAGCTGAAATAGCCTTATTTTGCTATACTTTTAGCAATGTCGATCAATCACATTATCCTCCCGGTTCGCCCTCAACCAGACACCCTGGTTGCTATCTTTTTGCTCAAGAAATTTGGTGCCTCAAAATTCATCGATGTCTCCAATGCCAAGGTGATGATTTCGCCACACGGCAAGGTCCCTGATGCGGTTGATGAAGAAAGCATCTGTATTGATTGTGGCGGCGGACATTTTGATCACCACGTCACCGATAAACAAACAACAGCTGCGGCGCTTGTCGCAAAATTCCTCGGCATAGATCACAATCCTGCTATCAAGAAAATGTTGGCGTATGCAGAACGTGATGACTTTTTTGGAGAGGGAATACGAAGCAAGGATCCGATCAATCGCGCATTTGGTCTCTCTGGTCTTGTCTCCGCACTTAATAAAAAATACCCACATGATCCTGAGTTTATTACTCAAGTCGTTATGCCGCTTTTCGAAGCGCACTACGACGAAGAGTATCGCCGAACTGTGGACACTCCGCAGACACTTGAAGAGCTCAAGCGTATGAATAAATTTGTAACGACTGCCGTCTCTGCGTCAAAAGGTACAACTAAGGAAACGGTTAAGGTCTGTGCATTTGAATCCGACAACATTCACCTCGGCGGGTACCTTCGTTCATCGATTGGCGGTCTCTATGACATTGTTATTCAAAAAAGAGAAAGCGGACACATCAACATTCTTACTCGTCCGCAAAGCGAAATCGACCTCGCTACGATTGCCGGACTTGTTCGTCTGGAGGAATTGCGTAAAACAAGTCGCGATGATGGTACCGTTCCTGATGCTGATCTTGTTTTACCAGGCAAGCTCGAATTTATTCCTGAGTGGTACTACGATCCTATGACAAAGACACTACAAAATGGCGGCATCAATCCGGATGGAGTGCCGGCGACATCGCTTTCCATGCAAGATGCGCTTGATTGCGTCACGCTTTCACTTTATTCAAAATAGTTTTTTAAGATATCCTTGATCTTGAAATGATATGAAAAAAGCCCCGTTACTTTCGTAATCAGGGCCTTTATTTTAGGGACTAGTTTTTTGCGGCTAGAATGCGCTCGGTGGTTGATAGACAGCTAGTAATCGGGAGAGTGGCTCAAGATTTGGCTTTTGGTCGGGACCAAGCGAAGCCATAAGATCAAGGTAACTCATCGCAATAAAAAACTGTATGTCGTATTCATCCATCTGATAGTCAGCGAACAAGTTCTCAAAATGGTCAATAGTAATGAAGTCATTACGATTGAAAAACTTGTCATGCATTGCGATTACTTTAACGACACGAGGTGAAAGGTTTTTTAATAATCCATTCGAGATCTTTTCGTTTAAGTAGTCAGCAGCAAGCTCACCATGATTCACTAAACCTTTTTTATTGGGCTTAGGTAGGAAGTAAGCAATGTTGGTAATGAGACTGCCTTTGAACGTGTACGGTTCTCCGGCTGCTCGAGCACTTTCCCAATCGCGCCAACTGAATGGACGTCTGTACTCGGGATGTCGTTCGAGCTTCACATTCATAGCATTCGGCTTAAGCAGGTCATGCAACATAATGTAATCGATGACATCATTAGATGGTTCGAAGTCAATTGCCTTAGCGTTTTGACCTCTGACATTGAGAATGATGATGCATTCTTCCCAGCTTTTGCGGAGAATAGAAGTATTGTCGACGAATCCGCCGGCAACCTGTCGTGCGATTTCATACAGAAGATTGAAATGAGATACTTGCGTTGGTCCTTCACAGTGGTAAAGGCCAATTTGGGGAACCTCAAGCGATCTTGCGATCCTGTGGGCAATCTCTGGATAACGGGTAGCAACTGCGGCAAGCGCAGGATGCAATGATGGTTCCATGTGGATATATATTTAGTTGTTGATTTCTTAAGCAAAATTATATCAGATTTTACTATAAAGTCAACGGTACTCAGACAAACAAAAAACCCCGTCTACCGAAGTAGGGCGGGGCTTCTTGTTTAGCGACTACGCGCGCTTGACGTTTACTGCACTTGGGCCCTTAAGACCGTCTTCCATGTCGAAAGTGACAGCGTCACCATCGCGAAGTTCGTCAAATGAGACACCAACGAGGCTGTTCATATGAAAGAAGAGCTCTTTTTCCTGCCCTTCGATCTTAATGAAACCGAAACCTTTTTCTTTGAGTGATTTGATTACACCGTTCATTGATTTTGTTCATCAATCTGATAAATACAATGAAAGTATGTTTGTTCGACTAGATACACCATAGCTCTATTGCAACAAGAGTATAACAGTAATACATATAAAAGTCAATCAAGAATGACACGGCAATAATCTGGTATACTCGTTTGGCATATGCATATATTCAAACAATACCTCAAAAAGTTCTGGAAGCTCGGTGTCCTGGTCTTTGTTTTGGCGATCATTAACCAGGTTTTCTCACTGTTCGAACCGATTATCTTCCAAAGGGTCATCGACAATTATGCCCTAAAATTTAGTGAACTTAGTCGAGCCGAATTTTTCAATGGCGTCGGCTTACTCCTTCTTGCGTACATGGGCACAGCACTCATTTCGCGTATCGCCAAGAACTTCCAAGACTATTACCTCAATACAATTAGTCAGCGCTCAGGTGCTGATATGTACCGTGAAGGTGTGAAGCATTCACTGTCGTTGCCGTACGCAGTTTTCGAAGATGAGCGCAGCGGCGAAACGCTCGGCAAGCTCCAGAAGGCGAGACAAGATACAGAGAAGCTGATTATCGATATTATTAATTCACTTGCATTGCCGGTCCTTATTCTTATTTTCATTGGTATTTACGCTTCGACGATCTATTGGGTTATTCCATTTGTTTTCCTTGGTGCAGTTGTCTTGATCGGTAGCGTTAGTTTGTTCATGTCAAAAAAGATTAAAGCTGTGCAGACGTTGATTGTGGCAGAAACAACAGCGCTTGCCGGTTCGACGACTGAGTCACTCCGCAATATCGAACTTGTAAAATCACTCGGACTTACCGGACAAGAAGTCGATCGACTCAATACAACCACAGAAAAAATTCTTAAACTTGAACTCAAGAAGCTTCGCTATTTGCGCAGTCTCGACTTCGTGCAGGGAACACTGACGAATACGGTTCGTGCAGGTTTATACCTTTTCCTTTTCTACTTAATTTTTACTGAAACAATTACGATTGGTCAGTATTTCTCGCTCAACATTTATACGTTCTGGCTCTTTTTCCCTCTACAGGCTATTCCGGGATTCATCGCTTCGTATCGCCAAGCAGAAGCGTCAATTGCAAACTATACGAAACTTATGGAAACAGCATCTGAGCCAAAGGCGGCGCACCCAAAAGCTATCGGCGAAGTCAAAGAACTCGCTTTCAAAAATGTTACTTTCGGGTACAAGTCTGCAAGCACACAAGCGCTTACTGATATTTCATATTCAGTTGCACAAGGAAAGACGATTGCATTTGTCGGTCCGTCCGGTTCCGGTAAAACATCAATGGTGAAGTTGCTCGTCGGTCTCTATGAGCCAACGAGTGGCGAGATACTCTACAACGCTGTAAGGCATGATGAAATTGATAAAGAAGAATTGCGAAAGCAAATCGGCTTTGTGACACAGGACACGCAACTTTTCTCGGGAACGATTCGCGAAAATCTTTTATTTGTCAGTCCAAACGCTACAGATGAAGAATGCCTGGATGCACTAGCGAAAGCACAATGCAATAATTTGCTGGAGCGCGGCGGCAAGGGACTCGATACAGTAATTGGTGAGGGTGGTGTCAAAGTTTCTGGCGGAGAAAAGCAGCGTCTCTCAATCGCACGAGCACTTTTACGCAAGCCAAAGATTTTGGTCTTTGATGAAGCGACGTCAGCACTCGACTCTCTCACCGAAGAAGAAATCGGCAAAACAATCCGTGATGTTTCTGAAATTAAATCGCACATCACTATTCTCATTGCTCATCGTCTCTCGACTATCATGCACGCCGATACGATCTACGTTCTCGAAAAGGGAACAATGACTGAATCAGGTACGCATGCAGAACTCCTCAAGAAAGAATCAGGTTTGTATAAAGCCATGTGGCGTCAGCAGATTGGGGAGCGCTAAAGTAATGAAAGATTGAAACATAAAAAAGCCCGCAGTCGCGGGCTTTAATTGTTAGTGCTGTAGCAATCTCAATTGGTTTAATAAATCGTCTTCTTTGTGAGCGAAAACAAAATCGTTGGGTAATGAATATAATTTTTCCTTAAAGTGGTCGTGATTATATTCATTATTTTTCATAAGTGCAATGAGGCAGCTTGAGATTGACCTTGATTTTGGAAGGAGTCGAGTACTAGTCAGATCAACAAGGTTATTAATTGTTTTCTCTGCTTTTTCCTTGTCGCTAATTTCAAAGTATCCCTTCATGAATTTCTCCGATGCACTGCTTCTGTCCCTATCCATATAAATTTGGATAAGTACTGAAAGCTGAATCCCTGTTTCGGCTTGGCGTTTTTGGATAATGCCATATTCGTTAGAATTGATCGAGGACCAAGTCGTCAGATACTGTTTCAGGTTCCACTTCTTACCGGTTGTATTCAGTCGAGCAATCAACCGCACAAGTCCTTGTAAGGAATTGACGGTTGTCATGGTGAAGTAAAATGGGAAACCCAATTTCTTTTCAGCCAGAAACCTGTGCTGTCCGTCTGCAATCCAATATCGCATGACACCATCAACAACATCAGTCTTTACAATTACTCCGTACGACAAGATGCCGTACTCTTGAATAGAAAGGATAATATCATTTACATGTCCTGCAGTTGTCTTTCTGTTAAATTTAAGAAAATTAAACTGATTATAGTTGCTCGACATATATATGTTGGAGTTGTCGAACTCGCTGTCTGTTGGACGATGAATATTTCCTGTAAGTGATAGTAAGGCTGATTTTTCATGATTGATTTCAAGTTGAACGGGTGATTCTAGGTCAATGCCAGCTTGTTGAAATTTTTGCATAATTTCCTCCTTAAACTCAATCTTCATGTCGTTGAGATTAAAAAGTGCATCCAACCCTTTTTCTTGTACGAATGTTACGACATGTGAGATGAGGAGTGCTTGGCCAATGCCAATACTATAGGCATGTATTAATCCGAGATTGATACATGCTATAACGCTTTTACGTAGACCAATGTAGGCCAACGGGTGATAGAGAATGGATCGAGAGTTAGTTTCAGTTGCCATGGTTATATTTTTTTCTTTACCATACATCTGGATTTATTTACTGTCAAATAGCGTTAATTGACAGTCATAAAAAAGAATATATAGTGAAAAGAAAAAACCATGGCAAAAATGATAAATCG
>JAGOOL010000014.1:12240-13380 GCA_017992485.1 Minisyncoccota bacterium | reverse complement strand
ACAAAGTCGTATGACGAAGACTTTGCTGGTATCGGAAGCTCTGGCTTTACGATCACTGCTCAGAAACATTTATTTAAAGAAAACGCCTACACATCTATTACGCTATTTGGACCGCACCGGTACCACTATGTAAAAGACACTATTGATGTGGTCGTTGAAATGCTTTCTGCTGATGTAGGATTTGGCGTCGCTGTTCCGAACATGACCTCTGGTCTGCTTGGCGGAACATCATTCGGTGTTTTTGGCGGACTAGGTGTTCGCAACAACAGCGAAGAGTTACCGATTCGGTATGGTATATGCCTGAACATAAACGTCAATTTCTTTACCTTTACTGATGGCTGGGGAAACGAAGACATGTTTGGTATGTTCATGCGATCGACCTATTCTGCTGTGACGTTCACTTATGCTGATGAAAAGAAGCAAGGTATGAACGAAGAAATAGAATGGGGTTTAAAATTTTCCATACTTAAATATGGAAGGTAATATATCAAAAAATAGAGTGAAAAGTGAACTGCGAAGAAAGCGAGAGAAATTATCCTCTCGCTTTTTATTTTTGCTAATTTATTTTTGCCCCGCCCTAGTTATCGTAAACTATTGAGCATTTTCGATTTTGAGATTGCCGACAGCCACGATTTTTTTAATATCGACACCTCGTTTATTGTTGCGAAGGTATGCGAAGTAACCGGCCATACCGATCATAATCGAATTGTCGGTTGAAAGTTCTCGTTCTGGGAAAATGACTTGAATAGTCGGCAACGCTTTAGTCGCTTCGGTTACGAGTTCTTGTCGAAGACGATTGTTGGCAGCGACACCACCACCGATGATGATACTTTTGGCTTTCTTCTCTTTGGCAGCTTTCACTGTTTTTTTAATAATCACATCGAGCGCGGCATCTTCGAATTCACGAGCAATAATGCGCTTCGTTTTGTCGGTCATATTTTTTTCTCCAATATCTCGCACGAGGTAGAGCACAGCCGTCTTAAGTCCTGAATAAGAAAAGTTAAAATCCGGCGTGTTGATCATTGGGCGAGGAAGCTCAATTTTTACTTTTATTTTTGCGTCTGGAGTTTCATTATTGTCGCGAGCTTCTTTGGCGTACGCTGAAATTTTAGGACCGCCAGGATATGGCAAACCGAGCAA
>JAGOOL010000014.1:0-12140 GCA_017992485.1 Minisyncoccota bacterium | reverse complement strand
ATACATATTATGAAAAAAGGTATCGCTGTTGCGGGTCCATCGGGAAGTGGCAAAGGTACTCTTTGCAACATTCTCCTCGTTTATTTTGAAATTCTCGAACTTTCTATTTCTGCTACAACTCGTGAACCGCGAGGAACAGAAAAAGATAAAAAAGATTATTTCTTTCTTGCATTGCCTGATTTTTTGAAAAAGATGCAGGAGGACTATTTTCTTGAGCACGAAGAAGTCTATCCCGGTAAGTACTATGGAACGATTAATCACATCGTTGAAGCTATTTGGGAAAAAGGAAATGTTGTCCTTTTTGATGTTGATGTCGACGGAGCGCTACGCATAAAAGAGAAATTGGGTGATGATGTCATAACTATTTTCATCCATCCCGTTACTCTTGAAAATTTACGTCAACGATTGATCGTGAGGGGTACTGAAACACCTGAACAGATCGAAGATCGTATGTCGCGGGCACCGAGTGAGCTTGCAAAGGCTCAATACTTTGATCTCATTGTGAAAAATGGCGAAGGTCAGCTTGAAGATGCTGCTACTGAGCTTAAAGCTATTGCTGAGTATTTTTTACAACTTGTGTAAAAAGAATATATAACTCTGGAATTTTCCAGGGTTTTTTATTTATCCACAGCATATTCTATTGCGTGTGAACAAGCGTTCACATATACTCTTTATATGGATATCGCAGGTATCAAAACTAAATTAGAGCGCTTCTTCAAGAAAGAAAAACGCATGCCGTCATATCGAGAACTCGCCAAGCTGGCCGGCTACGCATCGAGCCAAGCCGCAGTCCGACTCGCTGACAAGCTGATCGATCTCGGTGTTCTCGGCAAAAGCGCTAACGGTTCACTCGTTCCTGGAAGTATGTTCCAAGGAGTTCGCAAGCTCGGCATCGTTGAAGCCGGATTTCCGACACAAGCCGAAGAAGATATGGCTGACGCACTCTCACTCGATGAATGGCTGATTGAAAAACCAGAATCGACATTTATGCTCACCGTCAAAGGCGACTCGATGAAGGACGCCGGAATTAACGAAGGAGACGTTGTGATCGTCGAACGCCGGCGAGAAGCGAAACTCGGAGAAATAGTTATCGCACGACTTGATGGGGGTTACACAATGAAATATCTCAGACAAGATAGGCAGGGTTACTACCTCGAAGCCGCCAACACCAAATACAAACCATTTAGACCAACCGAAGATCTCGAAATCGAAGCCGTAGTTAAAGCAGTTATAAGAAAATATTAAGAAATAATTTATAAATAATTAAGGTGACCATTTTATGTACTACACATATATCGTAAGCAACATCAAAGACAAAAACGAAATTCGCGCGAGACTAGGTAAAAAAACAGTAAAAGAGAATATGCGAGAAAGTTTGTGGAATTTCTGCCGAAAGGTTCTCAGTAAATAATTTGGCGATAAAAGTAATCATTAAAAATTAAAAGTAAGAAAGCTTATGAAAAAAGAACGTACATTTTTACATATCGATGGTGACGCTTTCTTTGCGGCGTGTACTGTTGCCCTTCACCCTGAGCTCGTTGGCAAACCTGTTGTCACTGGTCTTGAACGCGGCATCGTCACAGCGGCGAGTTATGAAGCAAAAGCTCTCGGCATCACTCGTGCTATGTCACTCCACCAGATTCGCAGAGATTTTCCACAAGTTGCGATTATGGAATCCGACTACAATGCAATTACAATATTCTCTAAGCGTATGGCGACAATTGTAAAGAAATATTCTCCGGTTGTTGAAGAATACTCAGTTGATGAATGTTTCGCTGACCTTACGAACTTGTACGTTTCTGGTAAGGCTGATCCGATCGAAGTTGCGATGAAGATTCAGAAAGAAATCGGTGACGAGCTCAACATCAGTGTCTCTGTCGGACTTGGTCCAACAAAGGTTCTCGCCAAGCTTGCTTCAAACTACAACAAGCCACACGGCTTCACTGTGTTCACTGCAGAAAACAGAGAGGAGTATTTATCTTCTATCGAAATTGGCGATGTATGGGGTATCGGACGACGCACTGCAGTATTTCTCAAAAATGTTGGTGTCACAAACGCTCTCCAGTTTGCACAACTTACAGAAGAATGGATCGATGCGACACTCAGCAAGCCTTTCGTTGAACTCTGGCACGAGATGCGCGGCAATTCATTACTCAAGGTACACACTCGCGAAGATGCTGATGCTCAAAAATCTATTTCAAAGACCGGAACATTTACACCTCCATCACGCAGTCCGATATACGTCTTTGCTGAGCTCTCAAAAAATATCGAAAATGCTTGTGCAAAAATGAGACAACAGGGTTTGCGTGGCAAGAGGGCAGTTATCTTTGTTAAACGTCAGGACTTCAAATACCACTCAATCGAATGTGTTGTCCCTCATGCAACAAATAGCCCGGAAGCATTTATTGCAATTGCCAAGGAACGCTTTGGCGAACTCTTCAAGCCAGGCGAAGATTACCGAGCAACAGGATTTACTGTGTACGATCTCGCACCGACATCACTACAGAAAGATTTATTCGGTGCGACCGAAACAACAGATCGATTCGAAAAAGTCCACGAAGCAATTGATGCTATTGATCACTTCTTTGGCAAGCACACTGTTCATCTTGGTACGACAGCCAAAGCCTTGCTTCCTCGAAAAGATACAGAAAAAGGTTTTAGGTCAACAACATCAAGCCGGGGTAGTTTCTTCGATAGGTTTGCAATTCCGTTTGGTGGCAGTGTTGCGTAGGACAGCATAAATATTGTCTAAGAAATAAAAAAAGAGCCTCAGTTTTAGCTGAAGCTCTTTGTGTTATACGGACACATTTTCAAATGCGTATCGTATAGAATTGTTGTGTGAAATCAAATTCTTTGTTGGTACATCTTCGAGAGAAAAGACAATGGTGTCTGATTGAGGATTGAGTCGTCCGTGTACTTCCGCAATGACGTTATCATTTGAAAGTATTTGGAAAGGCAAAGCGATTTTCTCAGTGATGTGTGGAAATTGTTTAATGGGATTCGAAATACTGAGTTTGATCAATTCTCCATGTTCATTCCATTTCCAATTTGTATCCTTGTGTTCGAATCGTGATTTATACACATTGAGCACATGTACCGGTGGACGGTGTCCACAAGTGAAATGAATAGTATCAATAGTCACATCAATGACATTGTTTTTAAACAGGTCACAACGGATTGTGTAAAAATCCATTTGGTCAAATTTCCTAACATACAAAATACGTCTACCGTTTGCATAAATTTCCGGTGGCGCAATGTCGCTAATCTTGTTTTCGAATGTTACATCAAACACTCCTGGTGTGGAAGTTGGTGTAATTTCACCGATAACATACTGAGCGTGTAGTTTTGCGATCAACGCAATTTTTTTTGCGTGACGACGTTTTTCTTCACGAAATTGTCTCGCCCGAATCCGAACAATCATTTTTCTGTCTTCGTGAATGAAATGAAGGAATCGGAAAAAATAGGTTTGAAATGCAACCATACCAATGATTGGCAGGGAAACTAAGAGAGCAACATCGTAGCGTGAAAATGATGCCTCAGAATAATGTTTTTTGTAGTAAACGAGTGCTCCAAAATAGAGGAATAGAGTTGCAATGCCCCATAAGGCTGAAATCTCTCTGACTCTGCGTCGGGTCGCGGTTTTGCGGGTAGTTCTTCTGTTTGCCATGGTTTTTTATTTTAAATTGTTTCAATGAATGAATTACTTCGTATATTAACACAAATAATGCTTTTGTCAAAAGTTGGTATCGCTGTGGATTTAATAAATTGGCATATACTAAGTAGTATGAATAACTATCAAAACTACGCAGATCTCATTAAACCAACTTGGGCGCCACCATCATGGCTTTTTGGACCGGTGTGGACGGTGCTCTATGCGATCATTATTGTTTCCTATATTCATGTCGGTAAATTATTTTTCACCAAAGCAATCCCGTTTGCGGTCGTCCTTCCGTTTATACTCAATGTTATTTTCAACATACTCTTTACACCTATCCAATTTGGTCTCAAAAATAACTTGCTCGCTGCAGTCGATATAGTGCTCGTACTAGGGACACTCATTTGGGCAATGGTTATGATCTGGCCGTACGCAAAGTGGGTAGTGTATGCCAACATTCCGTACCTTGCCTGGGTTTCATTTGCGACCGTGCTCCAGCTTACGGTGACATACCTCAATCGCTAGTATTCATTAGATTCGCACCTCATGCAGAAAAAAATTATTGAGAGAAAAATCGTATATGTCTCCGACACTATGCAGAAAAAATATTCCTACGAACTCTCTGCGCCCATGGGTAAACAATTTGACCCTGCGTTTCGTCCAGATCTCACACCAAAACAAATGCTTGCGCTTGGTGTATTTGGTGGCATCTATATGCGTGATTGTACAAAAGAATTTCCAGAGGATTGGTTTACAAAAACAAAATTTGTAACGTTTGTTGTTGCAAAATCCGTAAAAAACAAGAATGGAAAACACCTCAGCATGAAGCGCGATCCTAAAATAAACTATTTTAAAGTGAATGCCTCGCAGCCACTTTCTGTCTGGAGAGCAAAAGGTTGGATCGATGACATTGATCCTCGTGGTTGGTTCCAGTGGTACTGTCGTTACTATATGGGACGTCGGCTGCCTGACATAGATGCAAAACAAATCAAGCGCTGGAAAGCCATGCGACGCCACCTCGGACAAATTAGTGCACATTGCCGGCCGGGCGATGTAATGTGCCGACCAAAGCAACGACAAGCCTTGCTCCATTGGGCATATGACAGTCGGAAGGTATAATAGGTACATGTCAAAAACAGCAACAACAATTATCATCTCGGCGGTTATTATTATTGCCGCAGTTTTTCTTATAACTAAAAAACCGGCGACTGAGACAAATTCTGATATGAGTCCAGTTGGTCAAACACAGACAAATGAAAATCAAACTGGTGCAGATTATCAGCCAGGAAAGAAAATGGCGTTCGGTGTTTTCGCAGCACAAGGTGGTTCATTTCAATGCACAGTTACTCAGCATGTTGGCGGTAGTGATACAGCCGGTAAGGTTTGGTTTGATGACAAGAAAATACACGGCATATTTTCTACTGTAGTTCAGAACCAAGCAATTACCTCAAATTTTACCGTAATCGATGATTACACATATGCGTGGACCTCAATGTCTAAAAACGGTTTCAAAATAAAGAATGCGCCTGTCACAGCAGATGGAAATACTTCTTCAGGTGCTGCTGCCTCAGGATCATATTCATGGGATGCTTCACAAATCGGCGACTACGAGTGTACTCCGTGGACATCAACAGATTCAATATTCGCACTTCCAGCCGGAATTACGTTTTCAGAAATGAAGTCGTAAAACCTATTTGTGCTATATTGCTTGCATGAAATTACAAGACGAACTTTTTGATGTCATCGTCGTCGGCGGCGGAGCTTCAGGCATGATGGCTGCAGGAGTTGCGGCCGAGAAAGCCAAAAGCGAAGGACGAACAGCAAAAGTTCTCATTTTGGAAAAAAATAAAAAGCTTGGCGAAAAGCTTCGTATTTCCGGTGGTGGACGATGCAATATCACCAATGCCGAATATGATACGCACAAGCTCCTCGCTCACTACGGCAATGCCGCGAATTTTTTGCATTCGCCATATGCGCAATTTGGCGTCAAAGATACTTTTACTTTTTTTGAATCCCGCGGTTTGCCACTCGTTGTCCAGGCTCGTAATCGTGCTTTCCCAAAAACTGAAAAGGCAAGTGACGTCGTGCGCACGATGGAAAAATTCCTCAAAGATAATGCTGTGTTTATCAAAGAGCAGTGTCCGGTGCTGAAAGTTTTGCATGAGAAAAATGACGCAGTGAAAAACGGCGCAGCAAAAAGTATTACCGGCCTCGAAACCAATCAAGGAATTTTCCGTGCAAAATCATACATTTTCGCGACGGGTGGTGTCTCACATCCTGAAACAGGGTCTACCGGCGACGGCTTTGGCTGGCTTCGTGATCTCGGGCACACAGTCAAAACACCGACACCGACTATTGTGCCGCTTGCCGTTGAAGACGCTTGGATAAAATCCCTCGCCGGTGTTTCGCTCTCGTTCATGAAAATTACTTTTTACCTCGACGATAAAAAGCAGTTCAATAAAACCGGCAAAGTTCTGTTTACGCATTTTGGTTTGTCTGGTCCGCTCATTCTCAACCTCGCCGGCAAAGTTGCAGAACTTCTCGAATCAGGCGCAGTTAACGCAAAAATTGATGCATTTCCAGATACTGACCTTGGCGCGCTCGACACTCGCATTACAAATATTTTCGATAAAAATAAAAATAAAGATCTTAAGAATATTTTCAGAGAAATTTCACCTGAAGGTGCTTCTGACGGCATCATGTCACTTTTGTCATTTGATGTTGCAAAGAAAGTGCACAGCGTCACTCGCGATGAACGAAAAGAAATCGTCAACTTGCTCAAAGCTCTGCCGGTTACGATCACCGGTCTCATGGGCTACGACCGCGCTGTTGTTGCTGATGGTGGCGTGACGCTCGACGAAATTGATACCAAAACAATGCGTTCAAAACTTTTTACCAATCTCTTTGTGACAGGTGATTTGCTCCATATTAATAGACCGTCCGGTGGCTATTCACTCCAGCTTTGTTGGACAACAGGTTTTGTCGCAGGTAGTAATGCCTAATATAGTTCTCGCGCGTCGCATAGTGTTTACATTCTAGCTACAATGCTACAATAAATGTATGAGAAAAAATAAGGCAAACCGCTGGCTGGTTGCAGCTGCTATTGTTGCGCTCCTTGCTGTTGGCGCATATGTAATCAAAAAAGAAATTGGGTCCGTCAATATTCCTTCAACCGAAAATCCGGATGGAACAAATAATCCGACCCCAGTAACTGTCGAAAAAAATCCAACCAAAGATCCGCTCATTGCCAAGCTTTCTATTCCGGACGGCTTCGCAATGCAGATTTTTGCCAAAAATATCAAAGATGCGCGCGTCATACTTTTTGACCCAAAAGGTCGTATGCTCGTTTCGCAAACAAGTGAAGGAAGAGTCAGTATCATTGAAGACACCAATGCTGACGGTATTGCTGATACAACGAAAACCCTTATCTCTGGTCTCAGCAAGCCGCACGGCCTCGAATTCCTCTGTCGCGAAAATTCCTGTGCGCTTTTTGTTGCACAAGCAAGCAAACTAACGAGCTACGACTACGATCCAGCAACAGGTGCTGTAACAAATCCAAAAAAGTTGATCGACATTCCATCCACTGCGACCGATCGTCACTTTACGCGCACACTCCAAATGCTTCCTGATGAAAATATTCTCCTCATTTCTGTTGGTTCATCGTGCAATGTCTGCGTAGAAAAAGACAGTATGCGCGGACGCATCATGGCGTACAATATTTCAACTGGTACCGTTTCCGAATACGCACGAGGTCTCCGCAATTCGGTTTTTATGACACTCAACAAAGATGGAAAAATCTTCGCGACTGAAATGGCGCGCGATGGTTTGGGTGATGAAATTCCACCGGATGAAATCAATATCATTGAACCAGGCAAAGATTACGGTTGGCCAAATTGTTACAGCCAAAATGTTCACGATAATGATTTTGATAAAAAGACATACATTCGCAATCCATGCATGTTGCCATTCGAAGTTCCAGCATTTATCGATCTTCAGGCTCACTCTGCTCCACTCGGACTCGCATTTATCCCTGAAGCTTGGGGTAAGGCTGAATCAGGAAGTCAGGCCAATCTCGCGGGTAGCTTGCTTGTCGCATATCATGGTTCATGGAATCGTAACGAACCGACTGGCTACAAAATCGCACGCATTACGTTTGATGCAGACGGAAACTACGCAGCTATCGAAGATTTTATTTCCGGCTGGTTAACAAAAGACGGCACGAAGCTTGGTCGCCCAGTTGATGTCGTTTTTGGAAAGGACAATGCACTCTATATATCTGACGATGATACGGGTAACATTTACCGCGTTGTAAAGAATTAATCTTGATTTGAAACTAATCTCATTCTGAGTATAATTGCGGCATGCAAGACAATGATGAACTCAAACAAAATACAGGGGAGCCAATAGAAATTCCAACTGACTTTCCAGCAGAAGACATCTCTGAAGAAGACGATGTTGTTGAATTTGTCTATAACGCCGACGGCGAAGAAGACCTTAAGGCGACACTCAAAAAACTTCGCAAAGACCTCAAGCAGACGACTCTTGAAAAGCAGGAATACCTCACCAGTTGGCAGCGTGAGCGAGCCGACTTTATGAACTATCGCAAAACTGAAATTGAACACAATCGCAAGATTGAAACAATGGCGAAAGAACATTTTGCCGAAGAACTCCTACCCGTGCTCGATGCGTACGATATGGCTTTTGCCAACAAAGAAGCTTGGGAAAAAGTCGACAAGAATTGGCGCATGGGCGTTGAGTATATTCATCAGCAACTCCTCAAGGTGCTCGGCGAACACGGTATCGAAGAAATTCCGATGAAGCTCGGTGACGCAATTGATCCAAATCTCCACGAAGCGATGAGTACAATTCCGACCGACGACACTGGTGTGGACAACACCATTGCACAGATTATTCAGAAGGGCTATAAGAACGGAGATAAAGTCTTTCGTCCAGCGAGAGTCACTGTCTTTGCAATTAAAAACTAAGGCGTATAATGCAGGTATGAATATGAATAATATGAAAATCGAGAAAAGTCCAAATGACCAAGAGGGTGCATATCTGTACGATAAAGATTTTGAACGAGCATTGGCAGCAGCTCTAGTCGGTAAGTTTCCAGAAACGCGTTCCGAAATTGATGAATTCAATCGCGATACATTTTTCAATAAAGCACTCAAGGCTATCGGCTCACTCGATGCTAATAACCAGCCAATAGTAGATGAAGATATTCGAAGTCAGTTTATTGAAGATATAAAGGAAATGAAATATGAAGATATGGAAGCTCTCTTCACGAACTATCTTGGTTTTGTTGAACGAAGGGCGGCAAAGAAAGTTGGCGGAGCAGTGGACGCAGCAGAAGAAAATACGCAAACAGAAAGAGGTCAAGCTGCTTAGGTGGTCTCAATATCTGTGAGGTGCTATAGTGCGGGTGAACCAATCTATAAACTAAACAGATGCAGGAAATCTATCTCAAACATTTGCAGCGCTTCTTTCATCGTCCAGAAAAGGCGATACCAACGAGGTTGCAACTTGAAGCTTTCCTCCGGTTAAAAAAACGCATTGAAATTGATTGTTACCATGTTGACTATATTCCTGAAGCTTTTGCCAAGGCAATGTACGGTGATTTGGTAGAACAATTTAGTTATCACGATATTACGACCTATATTAGCATTGACGGTAGAGATGCTGTTAAAGCTACCTTCCAAAAAGTCTTAGATCAGGCATGTGCTGACAAAGGAGTAGAAATTATAAAAAAACCCTGAGCCGTGCTCGGGGTTTTTTATTTACTCAAACGAGCGTTGCTATTTTCCGCTACATCTGTCTAAATGAGTATATGAATACATACCGTAAAGTGCTCTTAGCTCTTTTTGTGCTTGCGGTAGGGTTGTCGGCAATTTCGCCCGAATCGTATGGAAATTGGTTTTTGGAAATTTCCCCTGTCTTAATAGCGATACCTTTTATAATCTACCTTGGCCGAAGATTCGGCTTTTCAGATATTTCGTATACACTCATTTTTCTATACTTGCTCTTGCCGATTATTCAGGCGCACTATGGTGTCGCAAATGTACCGTTCGGATTTGTCTTGGCAAAATGGGAAAATATTGACGGTCGCAATATGTTCGATCGGCTGACGCATTTTTCATTTGGTCTTCTGCTTTTCTATCCACTGCTCGAGATTTTCAAAAAAAATATTGGCAGTCATCCTTTCCTGAAATACTTTGTTCCGGCTTCGGTCATTATGGCATTTGCCGCTTTCTATGAAGTTATCGAGCTCATTGTGCGCCAGCTTGCAAGTCCACATCTCGCTTTTCTCTTTATTGCAGCACAGGCAGATTTTTGGGATACGTCAAAAGATATAGCTAATACGCTTGAAGGCTTGGCAATTGCTCTCGTTGTAACATTCGTTGTCGCTAAGCTTCAGCTACTGAAGGCTAAAAATAGCAAATAGCGCTTTTTCCGTTTCCGGATCAATCGAATCAGTTGTCACGATCATCATTTCCGTCGTGAGATTAAGATCTTTTTTAATATTGCTAAAGAATTGTTCAAATGGAAAAGGGGAGATCCAAACAGAGTTTTTGAGTATTGAGAAACCAGCTTTTTTGAGTAAGTAACGAAGCGCTTCGCGTTCGTTTTTGCGGTCCTCTGGCAAGTCGAGTAAAATCATTCGCCATTTGCCGTCCCAGGTTCGGGAAATCGGCATGCTCGTGCTTGAGAGTTCGTCTCGGTAAAGCTTTTGGCGACCTTCCGAAGTGATGCGAACGAAGTCACTTTGGCCAGCTGAAAGTATCTCGGCCAAGCCGCCGTCAATCATGGCTTTAATTGTTCGTGAAATAGCGTAAGAAGGCTTCGCACCTGCCTTGTATTGGCCCTTAAAATCGCCCAAAAGGCTTGTTTCAGCTTCGGATTTGAGTTTGTCCAACGAGACGGCCTTCTTGCGGCTGAGGACCTTTAAAATGGCAGACTGAGGAGTGTTCCGCTGACTATTTTGGTCAGTTTTCGGGCTTTTTTTAGATTCGCCATCCGTTTTCTTCATAATACCTTCATTTTAATATGTTATTATGACTTTGACAAGGAATCAGCGGTCACGAAATACTTGTCAAAATAAATAGGCAGGTATATAATTTAAAAACAAGCAAAGGTGTGTATCGAATATGTAGGGTAAATACACGTCCTTAAAATGTTACAAAAAAATTATTAGTTATTTATTAAATAAAAATAAAAAATATATGGTAGACCCAACAAAAGTAGACTTCAATCAATTGCCCAAGAAATTCTGTGATGGCGCGCTTGGGGCGTTCAACAAAGAAGCGGTTATGTTCTGCATGGCTTCCGGCAACAATCTCGATCCATACGCCACAACTCCAAAAGTCGCCAAAAGTATAGCCATGTTTTTCGCACAGCAGATCGAAAACTACGAAAAGCAATTCGGAACGATAGATATGACAGCCGCAGATATTCCAAGTCCATTCCAGTCAGCAGATTTTAAGGCAGGGGAAGAGAAAAAGTAAAAAACTAAGTAAAAATAAAATTATGAAAAAATATATATTAATTCCAATTATTATTATCCTCGCTATCGGTTTTGTTGTTTATAGACAAAATGAAAAAAAAGAAATTGAAACAACTGAAGACGTTGAGGTAATCCCTGAAGCTACTTTTAGTTTTAACTATACTTTTCCAGATAATTGGCAAAAATATAGCAATGGTTTGACTCGCTATAATGTCCTTGCAGCCGCTGTTTTAGATCCACAAAAAAGTGCTGAAAAGCTTTCACAGAATGTTTCCCAAACAATGGTTGATGCTCCCGCGGGACTGGTTACAATAACCAGAAGTCAGGACAATAATTCATATGTCATCGGCTATAACGAAATGCCCATCGTCATAATTGGAAAAGATGGAAAGATAACCGCACGAAAATTTGAAAAATTCTACCCTAAAGATGCTCCAGAAGTTTCGGCCCAGGGTATGCATCAAATTACTTACTACATCGGAGAAAATGAAACTATATTTTATTCTGGTGACTACAGCGATGCATATTTAGCAGCATTTAACGCAATCATTAATAATCTTACTCCAAGTAATTAATAATTAATTTATAAAAACCATATGTCAAAAATAATCGGAATCGACTTAGGAACAACAAACTCAGCTGTCGCAATCATTGAAGGCGGACAGCCTAAGATCATAGAAAACATTGAAGGTGCGCGAACAACTCCTTCTATTGTTGCGATCGCGAAAAACAATGACCGTCTCGTCGGTCAACTCGCAAAGCGTCAGGCTGTCACAAATCCGCAGAATACTATTTACGGTATCAAGCGCTTCATGGGTCATCGCTTTGACGATCCTGAACTCAATTCAGACAAGGAAACTGCAAGCTACAAAATAGAGAAATCTGAAGACGGCGGTGTCAAAGCCAACATCGGCGGCGCACAGTATCGTCCGGAAGAAATTTCGGCGATGATTCTCCAGAAGCTCAAGGCGGATGCTGAAG
>JAGOOL010000052.1 GCA_017992485.1 Minisyncoccota bacterium | reverse complement strand
GTGCCGGAGAGAGGACTCGAACCTCCACGATGTTGCCATCTATCGATTTTGAGTCGATCGCGTCTACCATTCCGCCACTCCGGCAAGTGATCTGGTAACTCCCGCATACTACCAGTTTTCCAGATTTTTTTCTACTTTTGTTGGGCGAAGAAATTGGTATATACTAACGTCATGCCAAATCAGTCTAGTTCAGTTTTTTTCATAGAAGTTGATAAAATTTTACCGAACCCATACCAGCCTCGACGTGAATTCGAAGAAGCGCCACTGCGCGATCTCGCTGATTCGATCCGCCAGTACGGCTTGCTCCAGCCACTGACTGTTTCTCGTGTTGAAAGAGAGACCGATGCCGGGCTTGTGACGCAGTATGAACTCATTGCCGGTGAGCGCCGCCTCCGCGCCTCAAAGCTCGCCAATATCCGCGAAGTGCCTTGCCTCATCCGTGTCGGTGATACGCCGATGGTAAAGCTCGAACTTGCAATCATCGAGAACGTCCAGCGCGAAAATCTCAATGCTGTCGAGCGCGCCCGCGCATTCCACCGCCTTGCTGAAGAATTCAAATTTAACTTTGTCGAAATCGGCAAAAAAGTCGGCAAGAGTCGTGAATATGTTTCGAACACTGTTCGCATATTGATGCTGCCGCAAGATATTTTGAATGCACTTTCAGAAGGGAAAATTTCTGAAGGTCACACGCGTCCGCTCATGATGCTCAACGATCGTCCCGAAGAGCAGCTCGTTTTGTTCAAAGAAATAATGGTCAAGCGAATTTCTGTTCGTGAAGCTGAAAGAATTGCTCGTCGCATCGCAGTTGAAAAATCCCGCAAAAAGGAATTACTCCCTGATCCTGAAATTATGGAAATGGAAGAACGACTTCAAGATGCTTTCGGTACTCGCGTTCATATCGAGAAAAAAGAAGTCGGCGGCAAGATTATGATTGATTATTTTTCTCCGGAGGATTTACATCATATTTTGGAAATGATCAAAAACGGCCGGGACACAGCAAATACTGCGAGTGGATTTGCTGCGCAGAATCCAACAGCGATGCTCGATCGTTTTGTTGAATCAAATCCTGAAGTCGTTGCCATAGATGGTCAAACCCACGGCGCAGATGTTCCGTTTGAACCAATGGACGACCGCAGTGAAGATGAAATCAAACAAGCCGAAGAGGCAAAGGAGAGTGATCTATATAGTCTCAAAGATTTTTCGATCTAAAGTATGGAATTTGATCCAAACAAAAAACTGAAAAGTAATTTAACAGAAGAACAGTCAACAAACATTGATCAGATTTTTGAAGAGCGCCCTGACATAGCGGAAGCATTCGAAAATGCAAAAGTTTTTTTTGAACATGACGCAAGTCAAATAATTGTAGATGAAGAAACTGGACGTATTAAAAGTCATGGACACGAATATATAGATAATCCTCGAATGCGGTCATTTGTTTTAAGGGCAAATGCAATACGAAATAATCTCCCTCCTGTCCAAGATGGCTATCTTCGTCTATGGAGGGGCAATCGAGAGGGTGAAATAGGTAAGAATCCTTCTTTTACTAGCTCGCTCGAAGGTATTGCAATGCCGTTTTTGGGTGCGTATGGCGGCAAGCTTTCCTATTTAGATATTCCGTTAAATAAATATAATGAGTACGTTGAAACATTGGCAGTTGCGCCTGACGCTGAATTCCGCGTTCCGCCAGAACTTGCTGCAACTGCAGTTGAAATTATTGAGCCGAAAGAAGAGAATATTCGCCAGCACGCCAAGGATCTTTTCCAAAAATATATAGATGAAGGCGGAGAGATAAGCTCGCGAAAAATTCTCCAGTGGCTGTCCACTACTTTGCAGTCTTAAATCGATTCCAAATATATTTATTCAAAAGTGAATGTTCCTCAACGTAGGCTTTGATATGCTTTCGCGCCATGGTTGTGAGTGCGTAGTCGAGCCATTTAGAAGTTGGATGCGCTTCAGACCTTGTAATGATTTCAACAATATCGTTTACCGCAAGCTTTGTTGAAAGCGGCATCATTTTGCCGTTAATTTTTGCGCCGGAGATGTGATCACCAATATCGGAGTGAACTGCATATGCGAAATCGATCGGACAAGCATCTTCAGGTAAATCCAAGACATCACCCTTTGGTGTAAAGACGAAAATACGATCTTTGAAAAAATCCATGCGCAGGTTTTGCATAAACTGTCCTGACTCGTGTACAGCACGAGCAAGCTCCCTAAATTCATCCACCCAGGCATACTTACTTGTTCCGCGAGAAATTTTGCCATCGTCGCCGGTTTCTTTGTATGCAAAATGAGAAGCGATACCGTATTCAGCGATACCGTGCATTTCAGGTGTACGAATTTGAATTTCAACAATACCGCCGTCGCCGGTGAAAATAGTTGTGTGAAGAGATTGGTAACCGTTGAGCTTCGGCAGGGCAATGTAGTCCTTGATGCGATCCGGTACCGGCTTCCAAAACATATGAACAAGTCCGAGCGTTCGGTAACAGTCTTCAATGCTGTTCACGATGACGCGGAGCGCCATGATATCGTAAATCTTTTCCGGATCATGTTTGTATCGCTGCAGTTTTTTCCAAAGCGAATATTTATGCTTGATACGGTAGCTCATTTTCACAATACCGATTTTCTGGCGATTGAGTTCTCGTTCGAGCGATCCTTTTACCGCGGCAATGTGCTGCTCAGAAACTTCCTTCTTTTCATTCATGAACTTCTCGATTTCCTCATATTCTTTTGGATATGCAAAAGGAAAAGCTGCATCTTCGAGTTCGCCTTTCAACTTGCCGATACCGAGACGATGGGCGAGTGGCGCATAAATTTCAATTGACTCAAGTGCGATGCGTCGCTGTTTTTCGGGTCGAACATACTGTAGCGTCTGAAGATTGTGGAGACGGTCGGCGAGTTTGATCACGAGTACTCGAAAATCTGCCGCCATCGCGACAAAGAATTTGCGAAGTGATTCAGCATGACGTTCACGTCCACGGTATTTAACTTTACCGAGCTTGGTGACACCTTCAACCAAAAAGAAAATATCTTCACCAAATTCAGTTTTGATTTCTTCTTCAGTGGCTTTACCATCTTCGATCGTATCATGGAGGAGTCCAGCAGCGATTGTTGTCGCATCCATTGAGTACCGAGCCAAGTTTTTGGCGGTAGCAATGACGTGAATAAAGTAGGGGTCGCCTGAAGCACGCAATTGTCCTTCGTGAGCGCGACGAGAAAAAGTATAGGCTTTTTTAATAAGCGTAATGTCGCTCTCTGTTGGCGTGTAGCCTTCAATAAGCGCGATAATTTCTTCTGGACTTCCCATAGCTTCCATTTTCTAATTATGACATAAGGATATTTTAGAGCCTATTGACAAAGCAGTGTTTATATGTAGAATAAGGTTAATTCAACCATTCATTTAAACCAACCCAAAAAAGATATAGAATGAAAACAATACGAATAGTACTGACCGTACTTGCCCTAACAATCTCCGGATTGTCCCAGTCTGCGCATGCGCAAGACGACGAAGATGACAGCAATTTCTTTGCCTGGATGCACTTCAAAAAAATGCCATCGACCTTTACGATCATGGCTGCGACTACAAAGTCGTATGACGAAGACTTTGCTGGTATCGGAAGCTCTGGCTTTACGATCACTGCTCAGAAACATTTATTTAAAGAAAACGCCTACACATCTATTACGCTATTTGGACCGCACCGGTACCACT
>JAGOOL010000051.1 GCA_017992485.1 Minisyncoccota bacterium | reverse complement strand
GCGCCAACACTGTATCCGTGGGTAGATATTGCATCAAAAAAAGCAGGCGAGCATGCTGCGGTTGGTGGTGCGTACTCGAATAAAAATAAATTGGTTTTGAAAAAACTTAAAGAGCTTGAAGGTACCGATAAAAAATTTCCGGATCCAAGTGATGATTGGTATGAAGATTTTGCTACCGTGGCAAATGGTTTTAGGGAAGAACGAGCAGAAAATAAAATTGCTATAGCGGAATTCCAAAAACTACTTGATGAATTTTATGCATCGTACACACCGATAACTGATGAAGCTAAATTAATCCTTAGTATTGCACCGACAGATATGGCTCGTCTCCAGCCGGAAGGAGGCAGACAGCGTGGCCTAGAGAATTGGAAAAAGTATGATGAAAAAGTAGCGACGCTTAACCCTGCTCAAAAAGAAATCTTGCACGAAGTATATCGAGACGAGATGAAGGCATTTACTACATTTCTCAAGAATAAATTTTTTGCTGAATAATTTAACAGTAGTCGGGTGATAGTGTGTATTTCCCTGGTTTTTACTATAGTAGTAGTGCATGAACCAAATCCACCACACGGAAGCCATTGTCCTCGGCGGCTATGCCAAGGGTGAGGCGGATAAGCTCATTTCCCTTTATACGAGGGATTTTGGTCTTGTCAGAGCCGATGCCAAAGGTGTCCGCAAAAGCACCTCAAAGCTTCGTTTTGCGCTCCAGCCATATATGGTCTCGCAAGTTGACCTCATTGTGACTCGCGCGGCATATCGAGCGGGGAGTAGCGATCTCGTTTTTAGTATCGATGCTCCGGATATGGGTGCACTGTCGGTGCTCCACCGAACGGCGGCGCTCATTCGTCGGCTCGTTCCTGAAGAAGAAAAGAATGAACCGCTCTATGAGGCTATCATAGAGATCATGAAATTTCTCTCAAATAAAGATAAAATCGACCAACCCTCAATCGATCATGCATCTCTTGAGCTCCTCGCTGTCTTTCGCATTCTCTACTATCTCGGCTATATCACTGGTGACGGTGAGCGCAGCCTCGTCCGCGAGCCGATAACGATAGCATTGCTCGAACAGGTGAAATTGCGCCGCGAGGCGCTTGTCCAAGAAGTGAATAAAAGTCTCAAAGAAACGATGCTGTAGCTATTTGCACTTCACATACTCCGAATTTACTCATTTAATGGTAAAATGAGAGCTATGGACGATATTATAGACCCAAACAAAAATCCCGATAAAAATAGCCGGCTAGAATCCCTCAAACGAAAGCTTTTTTCCCGAAATGAAGCCTTAATTAAGAAACCCAAAGACGCAACATTTACCCAGCAGACATTTGGCGTCAATGAAACCTGGACAGAACCTGAAATGAAAAATAAAAAACCAGTCATTAATTTTAGAGCTCCTTCATCTTTATTTAAGAAGTTCTTTATCGGTGCTGTGCTATTTTCAGTACTCGGCGTTATCTACGCCTTCGTCATGCTCTACGCAGGCGAAAATACTGTTTCGACGGAAAGAGTAAAGATAAGTATTACGGGCAATGCCTACACTGCCGGCGGCGAAGAATTGCCGATCGATATTACGGTCAAAAACGAAAACTCGGTTTCGATTGATTCAGCAGATTTGATCATCGAATATCCACGCGGTTCGAGCACAGACGATGCGAGCGACTATGAACGCAAGCGCATTACGCTCAAATCAATTTCTCCAGGTGAAGAGATAAATGAACACATCTCGGTCATTCTCTATGGTGAGCAGGGAACAACCAAGAACATTCGTGCCCGCCTTGAATACACTGTTCGTGGTTCGATTGCGACATTTACCAAAGAAGAAATTTATACAATCCAAATCAACACTGCTCCGCTCGTGCTCTCTGTTGAGGCACCGACTGAAGGCGTTTCCAATCAGGCATATTCATTTGCTATCAAAGCAGTGGTTGCTTCGACGCACCTCGCAAAAGATACAATTGTGCGCGTCGACTATCCGCCAGGTTTTCAGTTCTCAGATGCGACACCAAAACCGATTCTCGGCAACAATGTTTTTACACTCGCCAAAACAGAAGTTGGCTCTGAAAATATCATAACGGTAAATGGCCGCATTATTGGTATTAACGGCGACCGGAAGGCTTTTCGTATTTCCGCAGGAGAGCGTGACGCCAATGATCAATCAAAAGTTGCAATCATCTACAATACAATTGTTCAAGAAGTATTACTCGCAAAACCATTTATTGATGCTCGGTTGACGCTCAACGGTAAAGACGATGAAACATTTGTCATCAATCCGGCAGAGAAAATAGACGTCAAAATCGAATGGTCAAACAATTTGCCGACCGCCGTTAACGATGTGGAAATCCGCGCGAAGCTTACCGGCAATGCGCTCAACCCTACATCGGTTACATCAAGTGGTTTTTACGATTCAAACACAAACTCTATTATCTGGGATAAAAACACGATTCCGGATTTCGGTATTGTTGAGCCAGGTGAAAACGGTTCGCTCTCACTTCGTTTTGCTTCGAATTCATTGCTCACCGGTCCCAACTCTGTTATTGCTGATCCGACGATAACTATCGATGTCAGCATCAAGGGTAGTCAGCCAAATGAAGGAGTTGCTGTTAAAGAAGTAACTAGTTCAGAAAAGAAGAATTTCAAAGTTATTACTGATTTGCAACTTTCCGGCAAGACGCTATACTCGACAGGCCCGATGCCAAATACAGGTCCAATTCCTCCGAAAGCCGGCGTTGAAACAACGTATACACTTGAATGGAAAGTAACCAATACAAGTAATAAGTCGTCGAAGGCCGAAGTTCGAGCGACTCTCCCGGTCAATGTTGCATTCGTCAAAAAAGACCCTGCTTCTGGTGAAGAACTGACGTATAACGATACAACTAGAGAAGTTATCTGGGATATCGGCAATGTCTCTCGTGGCGCAGGATTTGTTGCTACGGCAAAAACAGTTGCATTCCAGGTTAAGATCAAACCATCGACATCACAAGCAGGAACCATTCCAAATCTTTTGAATGAAGCAACGCTGACAGCAACCGACCTATTCACTGATATGGAAATTCGAAAAGTTTCACCACGACTAACGACGAACATCACCGGTGATCCAAGTTTCCCACCAGGTGGTGCGTCTGTAGTAAAGTAAGCTTCATACAATAATCTAAAATCTAATTTAAGAACTCACATATGCCCGAAGAAAAAAGTAATCTCATGGAAAAAATTGTCTCACTCGCAAAGCGACGTGGTTTTGTCTTTCAAGCAAGTGAAATTTATGGTGGTCTCGCCGGTTTTTGGGATTACGGTCCACTCGGCATAGAACTCGCAAACAATCTCAAGAATGAATGGTGGAAAGCCATGGTTCACGAAACTGAAAACATTCACGGTATCGATGGTGCAATTATTCAAAATCCAAAACTCTGGGAAGCGAGCGGTCACGTCGCCGGCTTTACTGATCCACTTGTCGAAGATCTCGTCACCAAAAAACGCTATCGCGCTGACCACCTCGCCGGTATCGACACGAACGATGTTGCTGAACTGACAAAATTGCTTGAAGGAAAAGTTTCTCCAGACGGCAACAAGCTCGGCCCTGTTCGAACTTTCAATATGATGATGAAGACCTACATTGGTCCGGTTGAAAGTAGTGAAAGCGCAGCGTACCTTCGACCAGAAACTGCCGGCTCGATTTTTGTGAACTACAAAAACGTCCTCGATACGATGCGCACAAAGTTGCCATTCGGTATTGCGCAGATTGGTAAAGC
>JAGOOL010000013.1 GCA_017992485.1 Minisyncoccota bacterium | reverse complement strand
TGCCGTCAACGGCAATAGGCATGCCCTTGAGGGCATGGTGCGAGCGGCGGTTTGCCGTGTGTGAGCGAGTATGTCGCATTCGTACTACCATACAAACCAGTATACGGATTTCTGGAAAAAAGGCAATTGCTTGTGGGTTTTTAGGACGTTTTGGGCCGAAAGTGCTATTTGGAGCCACCCCCGAGGATCGAACTCGGGACCCCAGAATTACGAATTCTGTGCTCTACCAACTGAGCTAGGGTGGCATTAAAGCAGACACACTATTTCTCTTGAGCCGTTGATCGGGATTGAACCGACTACCTCCCCATTACCAATGGAGTGCTCTACCAAATGAGCTACAACGGCGAAGTGTTTTTTCTACTAACTATCAGCGACAAAATAATACTTCATTTTCACCTTTTACTCAATGGTAGAAAAAGCGGCCACTGGCCGCAATTTTCAAAAACTATTTCCAAAATACTTTTCTACTATTAAGCTACCGGATTTCTGCCTTTGATGATACGGATCAAGAACATGATCAGTGCCGCAAGCAAGAGCAAGTGAATGAACTTGCCGAGCACAAAGACACCAACAACACCAAGTAGCCATAGCACAATGAGGACTACTCCAATTGTATATAACATGTTATTTAGCGACAGCTTTTTTGGCTGCTTTTTTAACCGTTTTCTTTGCAGATGAACCTGCCTTCTTTGCGGCTTTTTTCACAACCTTCTTTGCAGAAGACTTCATTTTTTTAGTGACGTTTGACCACTGCTTTTTCATATCAGCGACCATCATAGCAATTTCAGCAGGAGTTGCGTTTTTGACGCTCTTGTACTTATCACCGAGCTTATCGATTGCTTCGTGGTACATTTCTTTACTCATCTCGCTCATGTTGCCGAATTTTTTAACGGCGTCCTTCTTCATTTTTACCATCCAGTCTTTTGCTTCCTCTCGACGTTTCTTGTCTGAGAAATAATACGCTGCCGCGCCGGCTGCGATAACCGCCGCACTGACGAGTGCAACTTTAGCTGCTTTATTTCCGCCCTTCTTAGTTGCCTTGCTGCTTGCTTTCGAACTGCTTTTTTTTGCTGTTGCCATACATTAGGAATATATACTTAATAAGAAATCGACTACTCTATAAGTATACTACTTTGGAAAAAGATGTGTAGGGTTAGCAAACCTAGCTAGCGACTGGGTTACCTATTGAGTCTGCGCTTGGCTTCGATCAAAGCTTCAAGCATAACTTTCATGCTTGTCGCTTCATCTTTTGTTGTTGTGTGATTGAGTGATGCCAAAAGTTCTACACGCGCACGAAACAAAACCATCGCATCACGAAAATGTGCCGCGAGCGCTGCATCTCGTTTTGGTTGATATTCGGCATCGCGAATAAAACCAATATGGCTGTTTATTGTATACACTTTGGCGGACATATTACGCTTCTTCTATTATGCTTTTAAAACCATTCCGAGAAACAATAACGTGATCAATGAGTTCGATGCCAAGTAATTTGCCGGCATTGATAAGTTGTGCCGTGACAGTAAGATCGTCATTACTTGGCTTCAAAATACCTGACGGGTGATTGTGGACTAAAATAACTGCGACAGCAGAGTATTCTAGGGCCGGACGATAGACTTCACGAGGATGAATAATATTGGCATCTATCGTGCCAATCGAAATAACTTCATCGTGAATAACCTTGTAGTGGCTGTTGAGGTAAATGCCGCGGAGATGCTCTTTTGGTAGATCTTCCATTCCTCTGGTGTAAGCATAGACATCTTTGGCTGTACGAATAATCTTGCCACCATTTGGGTTGCGCTCAAATAATCTGCGGCCGAGTTCAACGATAGCGACAAGCTGCGAAGCACGTCCAAGTGGGATATCAAGATCGTGACTCACCTCTTTGGGATTGCGGGCTGTGGCAATACTTTTTTCACCATACTCTTTCAAGATACGATTACTCATTGAAAGCACATCTTCTTTTTTTGAACCGACGTTGAGAATGACACTGAGCAGCTCTGCCATCGAAAGGAGACTGACGCCGTCGCGCAACATTTTCTCTCGTGGCTTTTGCTCGTTCGGTAAATCACGTATGGTCAAAACATACTTTTTGTCTGCGGAATTATTTCTTTCTAACATCACTGGCACGGAAAACGTGCGGGTATACATGGCTTTCATATGTTCTAGTGTACCACTGTTATTTTTTAAGTTAAGCGCTTCTATTAGAAGCTCGCTTCCCACTTGCCGGCAACAACACCCCGGTCGATATGAATGAGTTCTTTTTTATTTGCTTCTGTGTAGCTGCCATTTTCATTCTTACGATCGAACGACAGGTAGTAGTCGCCGTCGGGAACGGGGCAGAAGAATTGACCGAATTTGTTGGTTGCTTTGCGAACGACTTCGTTGCCGAGTTTTACAGAGAATACGCGGACAATAGCGAATGATAGCGGTGCTTTCGTTGTGGCATCAGTAACCTTGCCGATTTTTGAAGGATTTGGACCTAGGCGACGAGCAATATACATCATTAAGTAGAGAAGGAAGACAATGATTGTATATGCTCGTGGTGCAAGCAAGAGAGCGCCGACCGCAATGATGAATCCGGCAATAAAGAGGAGATGAGATGTTTTGGCTATAAGTTCATCTCGATGTGCAAGAAATGTCAGCATTTTCTGATCCTGCTTCATAAATTCTTTCCAGTCGATTTTTGCGCGATCCATTGGTACGTTCTTGTCAATTGTCTCTGCTTCGTGATTGATTTCGAAATAATTTCCGAAATAGAGATCTTTGTAGACTTCATCACGTTCGGCGTGTGCCAAGACAAGAGATGGAAACACGTAGCCTGCCTTGCGCGGACGTAACATATAATGGCCTGGCGTAACTTTGAAACTGTATCGTCCGTAAATATCAGTTGTCGTTTTTGCTACAGCAAAACCATCCTTGTTAATAAGCTCAAGATATACGGGGTCGAGTGGCTGCTTTGTCATGGTGTCATAAACAGCGCCCCATGGTCGACGACGCTTCTTGATACCGAAGAGAGCAAGTAAGTTTGCCCACATGCGAGCAGGAATAAGTAAGAACTGTGCGAATGTCATTGGCGTAGAAAAAAGATTGTCAGTGATCATCGCAATCGAACCGACCAATAAACCAGACGTCATAATCGTTTGTGGAATATATGTCTTGAGAGGCGATGGTGTGACAGCTTCAACTTTTGCAACGACGACACGTGCTGGAACTAGTACAGATTCCGTAATTACGGTCGTGACTGACTCTATGATTTCTTGGACTGGTTCAGGCAAGATAGTGAGCAGCGTATCCTCATTTGGAAACACAGGAGGAATAACCGGATCAACTTCTGTAACAGGTATCACTGGAACAACCGGACTAACGGGTAAGACAGGGACGACGATAACGCCACCTCCGCCGCCACCGCCGCCAGGATTTACTGGATCAATTGGATCAACAGGCACCACTGGTGGAACTTGGTCGAGCTGGAATTCTTGAACACGATGATTATTTGAGTCGACAACAAAGATTTGATTGGTTGCACCTGTCGTTATACCGATTGGTGTTGAAAATTCAGAGGCACTAGTTCCTTCGACGCCGATTTTGGCAATGAAATTACCGTCGGTGTCGATAACTTGCACTCTATTGTTTTCCGTATCAGAAATATAGATGTGACTACCTTGAACCACAAGACCTCGTGGGCCAAAGTATGAACCATTTACAGGATCAGCTGGGTCGGGATTTCTAACTGAAATTGCAAATTGTTCTACGAAATTAAAGTATTGGTCGAGTACTTGAATACGATTATTCAAGGTGTCAGCGATGTAGATGTTTCCTAGTGCGTCTACATCCAAATCTGCAGGATGAGCAAATTCTGTATCGCCATTACCATAACTACCGATTTCTGAATTGTAATTGCCATCTATATCGAACTTTTGAATACGGTTGTTGCCAGTATCGGCAACGTACAAATATCCATTATTGACTACAATACCGCCAGGATGATCAAATTGACCGGGCCCACTGCCACTATCACCAAATTGTGAAAGATACGTACCGTTCGCAGAAAATATTTGAATGCGATCATTATCTTGGTCACTTACGTATATTCTGTCATCTGGAGCAACTGCAACATCTACTGGAGAAGAGAATTCTCCGTCCCCTTGTCCAAAACTACCAAACTTTGATACGAATTCTCCGGTTGGAGTGAATACTTGAATGCGGCTGTTTAGTTTATCCGCAACATAAATATTACCTGATGGTACCTTAAAAATACCTGAAGGGAAGTTAAATTTTCCACTACTGTCTGTTGTTGGATTTGTTATTGGAAAACTTTTTGAAAATACTCCATTTTGTGAAAACAGCTGAATGCGCCGATTGCCACCATCTGCTACATAGACCACGCCACCCGCACCAAGTGCGACATCTTGCGCTGCACTAAACTGACTATTCCCGCTCCCCTGGCCGCCGAATTTGGATTGAAAAGTACCCGAAGTAAGGAAGTTCTGTATGCGGTAGTTTCCAGTGTCGGCAACAAAGACTGCGCCGGTTGCTGTTACGGTTATACCTTTTGGAAAGTTAAACTGTCCATCTCCGCTACCCTGTGTACCAAATTGACGAATAAATGTTCCGTCGAGAGTAAAGACTTTGACAACATGATTACTCGAGTCGGTTACAAAAACTTCATTGGTATTTGAAACGAATACATCTTCAGGAAATTCAAATTGATTCGGGTTACTACCCTGTGAACCAAATTGACCCATATATACACCCGTCGGACTAAATCGTTCAATGCGATGATTGAGACTGTCTGCAACAAAAACACTGCCGTCGCTTGCAATCGCAATACCACGAGGGAATTGTAATTCACCTTTTCCAGTTCCATATGTGCCGAACTGACCGAGATAGATTCCGTTTTGAGTAAAGTATTGAATACGATGATTATTCGTATCGGCAACGTATATATTACTACTTGCACTTGCTGCCAGACCCCAAGGAAAATCGAATTCACCGTTACCCGTACCATGAACGCCGAACACTCTTATTGGATGACCCGTTGAATCATAGATAGAAACCGTATGACTCTCAGCTTCTGAGACAAAGACTTGTCCATTTGGAGAAAGAGTGACTTGGAGTGAGGTTGCAGTAGATGTTGTACCACCTGTTCCCCACTGCCGAACAAATGAGAGCTGGCTATTTGCACGAGAGAATCCGGTGAAGAATGCCAAATTTACTGCCACGGTAAGCAAAATAATAAGCGCATGAAATAGCTTGTTGTGCTTTTTGATCAAATTCACAAGTAGTCAAATTATAGCAGAGAAATAAGGATAATTTTGGATGAGTTATGGAAAACTGTTAGAAAGAGGCTTTATTTCGATAGCCTCGGCAATATCAAAAGGCAAGGAGTATATAGAAGTGAGATTAAGAAAAGCTGAAGCTATATAGAACCCTTAAAATCTTTAATTTTCTTATACGCAGCGTCAATGGTACTTTGAGTTATTTTGCCGGATTTGACCGCATCGAAAACTATTTTGCGGGCATTGAAATAAGCGTCTTTGTCGTAGCCGACAACATTGTTTGAAATGACAAGTACATCAACACCGGCATTTAGCGCAAGGATGAGCGCTTCTTCACGACCATACTGCGCACTAATCGCGCGCATATCCATGTCGTCGGAAAAAATAAGTTGATTGCTACAGCCGGCCTTTTGCTTGAGATTTGCAGTATGTTTTTGGGAAAGCGTTGCCGGATATTTGGCATCAACATTTTTATTGTAAACATGAGCAACCATAATGGCCGGAAGTCCTGCAGCGCATGCGGCCTTGAACGGATCGAGTTCGTACTCTTTATATGTAGTACTAATATCGACAAAACCGAAGTGACTATCGGCTGTCGAACTGCCATGCCCTGGGAAATGCTTGCCAACCGGAGTGATACCACCCGCAATCAAGCCTTTCATAAATGCAATTCCCTTTTCGGAAACTATAGCCGCGTCAGATGAAAAAGAACGATCAACGCCACCAATGACAGGATTTTTCGGATTAACATTTACATCGAGATCCGGAGCAAAATTTATATTAAATCCATAACTAGCGAGTTGTGTGCCGAGATTTTTTCCCGTTGCTTGCACTGTCGCTGTCGGCTGCGTTCCAAGATATGCAGCCGAAGATGTTTTTTCAAAACCGGACATATTTTTGAGGCGACTTACCTTACCGCCTTCTTCATCTACGGCAACAAACAATTTTGTTTTGGTGTTTGACTGAAGGTCCGTTATTAATTTTTTGAGCTGCGACTCGGTTTGAATATTGCGCGCGTATTTTTTACTCGGTGTGTCGTAATCAAAAAGAATGACGCCACCGAGGTTTGTTTCAGAAAGTGCTTTTTTAATATCACTCGCGCTGTCGTATGTGTAGCCGCGAAAACCGATCATAAAAAGCTGATCAATTTTTGCTTGGAGTTCAACGTCTGCTTGGTCAGATTTTGTTTGGTCCGGTGACGTTACCTCGCCGGATGGAACCACTTCGTCAGATGGCACAATATCGCCGGCCGAAATACTTTGCGCGACAAGTTCTAGGCTCGGGTTTTGCTCTTGCTGTTTAACAAGAACAAAAATCCCCGCAGCAATGAGTATTAAAATGAGGAAAAGCTTACGCATGCTTTCAGTATACCAGGATGTGATTGAGACTTAGGGAGTGCATGTTCCGTCTAATGCAAAAGAAAAAGCCGCGATTTCTCGCGGCTTTTTCTTTTACATTCTTTGCGCGGCCTGGTGGATGAAGTGAGAACTGCCATTATGAGCAATGCTGGCTATAGTCGCCTGCCAAGCCTAGCTCAAATAGAGCACTAATTCACGAAAATATCGCTATCGGTGAATTTTAAGGGTCCAATATACGCCAAGTTCATTTTCTCGCTCTTGAATATAGAATTGGCTATTTATTGAATTTGGCTATTGGTGTATACTTTTGGCATATGGAAAATCAACTACCTGATGGAGCGCAGTTTCTTATTCTTAAAGAAAATAGGCATGGAAAAGCTACGGCTTTTACCGAGTTTCCAATCGAACTAAGCACACTGACTGCCGTCAACTTTTCAGAGGCAGATTTTATAAAGGCTGGTAGAGTTGGTTTTATACTAGACAGGGCTTCGGACGAAGATGCTACTATCCGTTTCCTTAATGCCGAAAATGCTCCGCTTACCGTGGCTTTTGGAAAAACCGAAGTACTTACTATCCAAGATGTCATTTATACAATTGAACTTTGGGCTGTCCGACACAATGCTACCGAATGGGATAAATGGAGAATTTCGTTCAACTAGATTACGCATGCTTTAGCAATCGCAAGAACGGTCACGGTCTTTGCTTCCGTCATTGGTACAGCATTGACGCGCATGCCGTTTTCGAGAGTTTTTTGATTGAATTGCGTTTTTGATAATTCCATTATATGGGGTTTATTCCTTTGTATTGGTTAGTTCTTGATAGAGAAGTGGTGCTTTTTCCTTAACCAACCGCTGGTTTTCCCGAGCAAATTCTAGTTCTTCTGCCCAATGTTCTTTTGAAGGCTTGAAGTGGAGAAAAGATAAAAGACCTTCGTTTTCAATTTTTTTATATTCTTCAGCAGAAAGCTCATTTTGGAAATTGAAAGCTTCGTCCGTGTTGTATGCCTCAACGGCAGTTTTAGGGTAACCAACCATGAGACCAAACGTTTTGTCATCATCATTTTTATCAGCCTCGACAAACTTTTCCAAAGTCTCTTGGGTTTTTGATAGAAGAACAGAAAAACCTACCATACCTTCTTCGTCAGACAACTCTTTTGCCATATGGTACCGTAAGCCGGTTTCGGTTATGACCTTCATGATTTCAGATAATTCCTGACTGAATTCTGTAAGGGTTTTTTCTTTATCAGTTTCGCTCTCGACAATTTTATATTTCCCCAGTTGCGCTCCTTCTTTTTTGTCTAACAAAAGGAGTGTGAGGTCGAGTTTTTTGCCGCTTTCAAGTGTAGCGTTTTCTACTGCTTCCAGCTGTTTTTCTACTATGCTTTCTTTATTTGGCTCTGGGGGTTGATTGAAGTTCATGGAAACTAGAAGTTAACCGACTTTACACCATCGTCATATTTGGTGGCCATAATGATTTATTATACCTTTTTGCTGTTAATCTGATCAAAAACTTTCTCAGCTAGTAACTCGGTGTGGGATTTCTTTTTTCCCTCCTCATTTTTTTGGTCAATTCCTTTCTTTGTACCTTCAACATGCAGGTTTTTTGATGCGAGGAATTCCTCAATGATTGGGAGTGCGAGGTCCACATCTTTTTCTGTCGCTCCGTGCATGACGATATTATCAAAACGCAACTTTAGTCCGCTGAGCGAAGCTGGGACTTTTAAAGACCCATTGTAGCCTGCTGTTTTCAATACTTGGTACAGGTCTTTCATATTCGCCTCAAGATTTTCAGCAAATAAAATAGCATCATTAGATGGCATGGTAACGTAGCCCTTATGCCTTCCGTCTTTTTCCTTATTCTCGGTATTATTTATTTCCATACTTGTCCAAGCAGGATTTGAGTCCCCACGCAGCTCTTTATTATTCTCAATCCGTTGAACCTGTTCTTTGTATTCTTTGCTTGGGGAGAAATTTTTCGACCAATCTTCTGCTGAAGAATTCATTAACGCGGTTCTGAGCTCAGGCCTAACAGTGAGTAAGTCGTAGATCTTATCGAGACTGAACTGAACTTTTTGACTCACCAAATACGTCGCAAATTCAACCTGTGACATTCCTTCTAATCGGGATACTTCCTTTTCTTTTTTTGTACCCTCCTCCCCTGCCAATCTTCGCTCAACCTCTTTCCTCCAGGCTTCGGGCGCACCGCTCAATACATATTCCTTATCCTTGCCTGATTTGATTTCATTTGTGTATTGGTCAATCTTGCGGATAGCGTCTTCTTTGAAACCCTCCATGGCGCCTTTGCCCATATCCATGAGTGTATTGTACATACCAGTAGCTTGTTCATGATCTCCAAAAGAATGCTCTACTTCTTTATGCTTAAATGGGTCAACTACTTCTTTTGTTTCATTCGCTGTAGTAGCTCCGAGCTCCTGGCGTAGTTTTTCTATCTGTTTACTTTCTTCATTTTTTCTCGCTTTTATTGCAAGTTCTGCATTTTCCTGTTCCCTTAAATGTTCCAGCGCTTTTGCTTTGCGCTCCAGTTCAGTCTTTGTTTTTGCTGGGTCTACATATTCAGGGACAGTCCAGATAAAATCCAATGTTTCAGAGTCCATCCCTTCATATTGAGGCGGAATAACTGACAGCTCAGGACTGACAGCTTCTTTTGGGCTTTCTGCATTTTCTGCAGTTACTTCTTGATTTGAAAGACCCTTTTCAATTGCATCCTTGAAAGAAGGCGGCAACCCTTGCGTGATTTCCTCTTTGGACTCGCCTGCTTTTATACGAGTGATATATTCGTTTATTTTTTGCTCTCCTCCTGTCGGCTGGGAGGTATTTTTTTCTGGAGACTCCATGCGACAATAATAGCATCTGATGATCGTTTAAACACTCGGTTGGAACTGGAAACTACCCTTGCCCCAGAAAGACAAAACACCCCGTTAGGGGTGCTCTGTCCTATTCTGCGCGGCCGACCGGACTTGAACCGGCAACCTCTCGCGTGACAGGCGAGTGCTCTAACCAGTTGAGCTACGGCCGCATATATCGCAAACTTTTTGCAACAAAAGTAGAATAGCCTATATTCCACTTTTGTGCGAATTTCCCGGACTATTCCGGCTTGTGTCGGGGGTGGGGATTGAACCCACGACCCCAGGCTTATGAGTCCTGTGCTCTACCAACTGAGCTACCCCGACAAGTATCATTAAATTAACACATATTTCCTTTCCTTTCAACATAAAACGCCCTTGCGGGCGCTATATGTATATTGTTGCGGGGCCACGAATCGAACGTGGGTCTCAAGGTTATGAGCCTTGCGAGATGCCTCTTCTCTACCCCGCGATGTAACAACAATAGTAACATATTTCCCCATATTTGCAATAAACCGATACTAGGCAGCCCAAGGCTTCATTTAGGGGTCGCATCGTGATAGTATTGTCCATATGAACGACGCAACAAATACTGAAAAAAATGCCGCAGAGGCCGAACAGATCCACGCTCTCCGTCATACGCTCGCCCACCTTTTGGGTGCGGCGGTACTCGAACTGTATCCTGGCTCAAAACTAACGCTTGGCCCAGCGATCGACAATGGCTTTTACTATGACATCGATATGCTTGGTAAAGTCACCGATGAAGATATGCCTAAGATCGAAGCAAAAATGCGTGAGATCTTGCCGACATGGACAAGCATGGATCGCAAGGAAGTTTCAGCAAATGAAGCAAAAGCTGCTTTCCCTGGAAACGAATTTAAACACGAGCTCATAGAAGAATATACTGCGAGTGGTTTAACTACATATACGTCTGGCGCGGGCTCAGCGCACGAATTTACTGATCTTTGTCGCGGCGGCCACCTCGACAACCCTGCAAAAGAAATTGATACTACGGGTTTTAAGCTCGATCGCATCGCCGGCGCCTACTGGCGCGGTAGTGAAAAAAATAAAATGCTCACACGTATTTACGGCCTAGCATTTGCAGATGAAGGAAAGCTTAAGGAATACGAAACAATGAAAGAAGAAGCTGAGAAACGCGACCACCGAAAACTCGGTGCTGAAATGGATATTTTCTCTTTCGACGATGATGTCGGTGCTGGTCTTCCGCTCTGGCTTCCAAACGGCGGCGTGCTTACTGAAGAACTCGAAAAACTTGCAAAGGAAACTGAATTCCTCGGCGGTTACGATCGCGTCAAAACGCCACACCTCGCAAAGGAATCAATGTACAAAACATCTGGTCACCTTCCCTACTACGAAGATTCAATGTATCCACCAATGGAATATGATGGCGGCAAATACTACTTGCGTGCAATGAACTGTCCGCACCACCACAAAGTATTCGCGGCTCGCCCAAAGTCATACCGCGATCTTCCACTTCGTCTTGCTGAATACGGAACTGTCTATCGTCACGAAAAATCCGGAGAACTCTTTGGTCTCATGCGTGTTCGATCTCTCTCAATGAACGATGCGCACATCTACTGTACTGAAGAACAATTCGCAGATGAATTCCGCGCTGTGAACGAAATGTATTTGAAATATTTCAAAATCTTCGGCGTCGACAAATACGTCATGCGTCTTTCAACTCACGACCCAAAGAAACTTGGTGAAAAATATGTTGACCAACCAGAACTCTGGAAGAAAACAGAAGACATGGTTCGTAATGTTTTGATCGAATCAAACATTCCTTTCGTTGAAGTTCCAAACGAAGCCGCATTCTATGGTCCAAAAATCGACGTTCAAGTTTGGAGCGCAATCGGCCGTGAATTTACCCTTGCTACAAACCAAGTCGACTTTGCAGTACCAGCTCGCTTTGGTCTCGTCTATACAGATAAAGACGGTACACAAAAAACACCGCTCTGCATTCACCGCGCACCACTCGGTACACACGAACGCTTTATTGGTTTCTTGATTGAACACTACGCGGGAAACTTCCCAACTTGGCTCGCACCACTTCAAGTTGCAATCGTTCCAGTCAAAGAGACACATGTTGCTGCGGCAAAAGAATTGCAAAACAAACTCCGCTCTGAAATGATTCGTGCAGAAGTGTACGATGACAACAATAGTCTCGGCAAACGTATTCACGCTGCCAAAACTATGCACACTCCATACATCATCGTTATGGGTGACAAAGAAATTGAATCTGGTTCACTTGCTATCGAAAAGCGCGACGGCACAAAGGAAGCATATTCAGCTGAAGACTTCATTAAGAAAATCTCAGAAGAAATTAAAGAGCGAAAATAGTAACAAATAAAAAATTGTCTAATAATAAAATCCCTCACTATGAGGGATTTTATTATTTCTAAAGGAAATTTTAAGGTGGTCATTTCAGGACAAGCTGAACGCAGCCCTCCAAAAACCTGACTAGATATCCAAATTCGCCATCTTCGCATTGGACTGGATGAATGATTTGCGCGGAGCAACTTCTGAACCCATGAGTGTGTCAAAAACCTTGTTGGCTTCTTCTGCATCATCGATAGTTACCTGCTTGAGAATACGGCGAGCTGGATCCATTGTTGTTTCCCAAAGTTCGTCAGCGTTCATTTCACCGAGACCTTTGTATCGCTGAATGTGGATTTTGTTTGAAGCTTTCTTTGCTTTGCCGCCCTTTCCTGCCTCTTCTTCATTTTCTTCTTCTTCATTTTCGGCACCCTCTGCACCTTCGTCAGACGATTCTATTTCTTCAATAGCAACATCGTCGTACTTGCCGAGAATTTTATTTTTGTCTTCATCAGTATATGCGTAGTGAATTTCTTTACCTCGCTTGATCTTATAGAGTGGCGGCTGCGCGATGTAAACGTAACCAGCATCAATAACACTGCGGAAGTATCGGAACATGAGCGTCAAAATGAGCGTACGAATGTGGGCACCGTCCACGTCGGCATCGGTTGCGAGAATAATTTTGTGGTAGCGGATTTTTGAAATATCCATCGTGTCGCCAATTGAAGTACCCATCGCAATGACGAGGTTCTTGATCTGCTCGCTACCGAGCATGCGATCGAGTCGGGCGCGTTCAACGTTGAGGATTTTACCGCGCAAAGGAAGAACCGCCTGTGTCTTTCGGTCGCGTCCCATTTTGGCTGTACCACCCGCAGAGTCTCCCTCTACGATGAAGACTTCTGATTCACTAGCATCTTTTGACTGACAGTCTGAGAGCTTGCCCGGAAGCGTCATGCCTTCGAGTGCGCCTTTGCGGAGAATCGAATCCTTGGCAGCTTTTGCAGCTTTGCGAGCGCGAAGAGCAAGAACAGCTTTGCCGATGATACCCTTTGCGTCATCTGGATTTTCTTCAAGGTATTGTTCAAATGCTTCGCCGAATACTTTCTGCACTGCGCCCTGCGCTTCGGTTGAACCGAGTTTACCTTTTGTCTGGCCTTCGAACTGAATTTCAGCGAGCTTAACAGAAATGATTGCCGTCAAACCTTCGAGAACGTCGTCGCCAGTAAAGCCGCCATCGACTTCTTTGAGGATATTATTTTTCTTAGCGAAAGCATTTACTAAACGAGTGAGCGCCATTTTGAAACCGGCAACGTGAGTACCGCCTTCTGCAGTGTAGATGTTGTTGGCAAATGGCATGAGGCGATCAGCCATGTCATCGACATACTGGAGTGCAACTTCAACACCGACGCCGTCGATTTCTTTTTCAACATAGAAAATTTTATCGTGAACTGGCTTGTGGTGTTTGTTGGTGAATTTAACGAGTGAAACAAGACCGCCTTCAAAGAAGAATGAAGTCGATGGAAGTTCGAGACCGAGATCTTTGATCCAATATGTCTCAGTGTCATCAAGTTTGCCTTTGTATTCGCGGGCATCAACTATCTCGATGCGAAGAGAAGAAACGAGATACGCTTGCTGACGCAGATGGTTAACAACCGTTTCAAAGTTGAAAGTTGTATCAGGGAAAATGATGCCGTCTGGCTGGAAGGTAATGATTGTACCGGTCGCCTTTGAAGTACCAACCTTTTTGACTGCAGCTTTTTTCTTACCCTGAGAATATTCCTGCATGAAAATAGCGCCTTCGCGGTGAACTTCGGCGCGAGTGTAGACTGAAAGAGCGTTCACAACAGAAGCACCCACACCATGGAGACCGCCAGAAACTTTGTAACCAGAATCATCACCGCCGAATTTACCTCCGGCGTGAAGTGTTGTCATAACAGTTTCAAGAGCTGAAACCTTTGTCTTTGGGTGAATGCCAGTTGGAATACCGCGGCCGTTGTCGGCGACGCGAATTTTGTTGCCGGGAAGGAGAACGACTTCGATGCGATTACAAAAGCCACCCATGGCTTCGTCGCGCGAGTTGTCGAATATTTCCCAAATGAGGTGGTGGAGACCATCGATACCTGTTGTACCGATGTACATTCCGGGACGTTTGCGGACTGGTTCGAGACCTTCAAGGACTGAAATTGCCTCCGCTCCGTAATTGCCTTTCTTCGGCTTTTTCTCTTCTGTATCTTTGGCCATATGTCCCAAAAGTATAGCATTTTTTAGAGGTAAATGCGAGGGAAAATGTGGAGAATATCGCTTGAAATATAAGGGGTTTTGAGTATATTTGACTATATATAATTTAAGTTATATAATATGGGAAATTCTCCTTATGGCAAAAGCTATAAACCACTTCCGATCAGCCAGAGGTTTTGGGGAGAGATTTGTAAGGAATATAGGTAAAGAAATAAAATGGACATGGAAAACTTGTAGAAAAGGATATCGTTCTTTTCTTGATTGGCACCGAAGTACATATGCAAGGACGCCAAAAACTATTCCATGGGTTACCGGATTTACCCTCTTTGTCTTTTTGTTCATTCTCTTCCCTGTTCTCTTGTGTTGGGCTTTCATTAAAGCCATCTAGCAGTTCGTATCAAAATGATATGAACTGCTATTTCTTTTTATCTCACCTCCCAACCCTTCCCCTTCAACGCCTCAGTAACCTTTTGCATAATCGGCTCGATCTCAGCATCAGTCAG
>JAGOOL010000050.1 GCA_017992485.1 Minisyncoccota bacterium | reverse complement strand
TTTGTGAAGTTGAACTTTATAAAACAGAACTCGTAGCGTAAATAAAAATACTCCCCAATTTTGGGTGAGCATTTTTTTGATGTTTGTCAGTCTGCCCGTAAGCAGGACATTTTTCATGCGATTTGCAAGATGGGAAGAGGAGGGAAGTGAGGCCAAGAATGACGACAATTCGTGCGGCTTTGCGCAGGGAAGAGATTATTTTTTTCATTTTGATACACGTTTCCACTAACTGTACCACCAAGTCACTTTCTGCTATAGTGCAACTATGTCAATAAAAGATTTTTTTGTTAAACAATTACTCAAACGCCAGCTCAAAAGTTTGCCACCTGAGCAACAAGAAATGATCACAAAAATGGTCACTCAAAACCCTGAGCTTTTTAAGAAAATTTCAGAAGAAGTTGAACGCAAAGTAAAACACGAAGGCAAAGACCAGCAAGCAGCGACGTTTGAAGTCATGCGTAAATACCAAGGTGAGCTGCAAAAGCTCATGACGGGAAAGTAATATGAATGAAGGTCCAATACATCCTGATGGTTCTGAACAGTTCGATAAAAAGTTGGACCAGTTTGCCGAAGGTTTAAAGCATCACATTGAAACTGGTGGCAAAGGCTGGGTGTATGAAAGTATCATGAAAGACTATTTGGCTGAGAAAGAAGATGTAAGTAAAATTGATGTTCTTAACGAATGGCTTAAGTCTCACCACTACAGTGAAGTGATCGTTTCAACCAATATTGAGTCCGAAACTACAATCGCTAAAGAGATGATAGGTGATTTCAAAAATCGACATTCACTTGAAGCACTTAGTTCGATTGTTGAACTTGGTCCTACTCTTTTTAATTTATTTTATAACGATCGGGATATGACTGTTGAGCAAAGAGAAAAAGTTTTGAACGAACTGGCTCCTGAACTTGCTGAGTACTATAGAATCAGAACTGCCGCCAAAGCAGACTGCGATGTCATTTATTCGTACATTCAAGCTATTTACAGAATTCCGACAATTACCAAGGAAGAGCGCGATGTGCTTCATGCCGAATGGATGACTATCTCTCGTCCCGTCGGAATGATCGTCCGCGATACTATGACAATTGACCATAATCGCTAGTAGAATATTTGTTTACTTATTTCAATAAAAAAGCCCTGGAGAAATTATTTCTTTACCAGGGCTTTAAGCAATGCGTCACCAAGGTTATTACCTTTTGATTCATTGGGTGCAAATGTTTCGATGAGCTGTTGTCCATTACGGCAAAGGTCGACGATGCGTTGCGCTTGCTCTGTAAGGTGTTCCGGTACAGGTGCTTCGTTGCATTGCCAGGTTTCATACGCATCAAGATACTCGCTGTGCTCATGAAAGGCGCGAGGGCTTTTTAGATGCCTTCCGTTTTGGTTCATGAAAAAATAAATTTCCGTATCGCCGCTCATTGCGCGAATGAATAAATTGCCTTTATCTGTTGTGAGGTAGAACATAATTCTTTTTTAGACACTGTAATAGAAAGCTCATATTTGTCAACGTTCTAGAGAGATGGTACATTTGTATGCGTTATGGCACTTCAAATCGGCATCGTGGGACTTCCGAACGTCGGCAAGTCTACACTCTTCAATGCCCTCACCAAAAAAGGCGTTCCAGCCTCAAACTATCCTTTCTGCACAATCGACCCTTCGGTCGGTATTGTTGCTGTACCTGACGATAGACTTTACAAACTTGCCGCATTTTCTAAAACATCAAAAATAATTCCAGCTGCTATGGAGTTCGTCGACATCGCCGGCCTCGTGGCTGGTGCTTCTAAAGGCGAAGGTCTCGGCAATAAATTCCTGACGAACATTCGCGAAACTGATGCGATTTTCGAAATGGTTCGTATTTTCCCCATCAAGAAAGGTGACGATGGTTCAACCGGCGACGACATCATGCACGTTTACGGCGACATCGATCCGCTTCGCGATATCAAGGTCATCAACATGGAACTTATTCTCGCAGATATGGAAACGGTTGCAAAACGACTTAATAATCTTGCAAAGGATACTCGTCGCGGCGACAAAGATGCTATTGCCGAAGAAGCTGCGCTCAAAAAAGTTTTGCCTGCGCTCGAAGCAGAACAAATGGCAAACACAGTTGAGCTCGATGAAAAAGAACGTCCGCTCGTGAAGCAACTCGGCCTCCTGACTTTTAAACCAATTCTTTACGGTCTCAATAAGCGCGCCGGCGTCAAAAACCTCGACGAAACTGACCCAGCTAAATTTAAAGAGCTTACTGATTACATTCTTTCGACAAAGGCTCGCTTTGTTGTGCTCGATGCCAAAGTCGAAGACGAACTCAAAGATTTTGAAGGTGAAGAGAAAGAAATGTTTCGCACTGAAATGGGTGGTGAACAAGATGGTGTCGATCACTTAATTAAAGAAGCGTATGAACTTCTCGGTTTGGAAGTTTATTTTACAACCGGTGAAGTCGAAACACGCGCATGGACAATTAAAAAGGGAAGCACTGCTCCTGTTGCTGGTATGGCAATTCACACCGATTTTAAAGATAAATTTATTCGCGCCGAAGTTGTTTTCTGGAAAGACCTACTCGATGCTGGTTCATATGCTGACGCTCGCGCAAAAGGAAAGGTGAGAGTGGAAGGCAAAGAGTACATTGTGAAAGACGGCGACGTTATTGAGTTCAAGATCTAGATCTGTCACCCCTTTTCTTGTATTTGACCACATACTTGCGCTATATAGAATAGTGTGGTAATGTATTTTTAATAAATTCACACTAAAATGAAAAGGACAGAAAACGTAGCCTACCCTGGTGGAAAAGGCTACATAGACCCACAGTCTCCAACAGGCCATGCCCTGTCGAAAGCTTCGACTTTCAGGAAAGTACAAGTAGCTAAAGCGCAGTATTCTAACATTGAAACCTTGTTTGATGATATTGATGCCAGAAACATTCACGCTCAAAGTGACGGTGATTTCTGGAAGATCGAATTCAATGCTAAGACAGAGGATTATGATCGTATTCAGCTCCGAGTTACACAGAAGAATGTTTCCTAAAGTGTTGCCTAAACAAAAAACTATTAGAGCGTATCGAAAGATACGCTCTTTTATTTACCGACCTTTGTAAGAAAGTAAAAGCTGCCTCGTCATAAGTAGTATGAGATACGAAAACGCATACACCCACCAAAATTTTGCCTTCCAGCTAATGGTTGCGGTTTTCGTCTTGGGTATTCTCCTCCTCATCGACAATAGCGCGAGCGCTCAAGTAACTACACAGGAAGTTAGACACACTCTTTCAGCTGAAATGAGAAATACTATACAGGTTTCTCTTAAGTAATCGTTAATACCTTTATATATGAAAATAGCACCACACTGGTGCTATTTTTCTTTATTTTTGAGGGCTTCGACGTCACGAGCGAGAGCTTCGAGAACGTGTTGGATCTTTTCCAAGATTTCAGGATGAGCTTCCTTGTGGTGAACGATGCCATTATTTTCGTTGTTTGAACCGTTTTCGTCTCCGTCTTCTTCAACAACTTCCTCAGCAATTTCATCAACGTCTTCTTGAATTTCGTCGACGTCTTCGGCGATCTCGTCGACATCTTCTTGAATCTCATCAATGTCTTTCTGAATTTCATCGACATCCTTTTCCATTTCTTGAATATCTTCAGCAATGTCTTCGACATCTTCCTGAATTTCATCAATGTCAGCAGTGTTCTTGTTGACGGTCATTTGGATAAAGATTGCGAGGTAGATTGCTTCGAGGGATACGATCGTCGTGAGCACGAGAAGTACGCGATCAAGTGGTACACCCAAAAGAACGACAATAAAACAAAAAG
>JAGOOL010000049.1 GCA_017992485.1 Minisyncoccota bacterium | reverse complement strand
CATTACAGCATTAGAGAATAGATGTACCAGTGGAGAGTAATAGCCCAAGCTCTACTGTTGACGTGATACTCTTTATCCTATTAGATTAGGGTAGTACACGTAGATCTTAAACATATATAATTCATACCTAAACTATATAACTCATGTCGTTACTAACAAGCCAGCAGGTTGCCAACATCTTCAAGATGTATCTCGGGCAACCAGTGCTTTTATGGGGAAATAATCGAAAGAATAACCATTCCCTGAAAGCCGAGCGCCGACCATACTTACTTGCCGCGGTCGGTACTGAAACCTGTTTACCAAGCTTCGGTGATTCTCTCGAGATGTATTACCCGATGCCGATATGTCCAGTGAATCAATTTACGCTCGAGTTACTACCGCTCCGATCACTGACAAATGTGCAGGCCATGGTTATCGCCCGATTACTTTTTCCTGAATATCACCGGTTCCAGTTTGAGCGTACGCTGCTGTATATCATTTTCGACATCTCGAATCACGGATCACATCCAGGGAATGATGTTCGCTTCAAGATTAATTTAGCTGCCGCTGAATCCGACACGATGCCCATTTGGTTTGAGTCAAACTATGACTTTTCCGCAAAGGTGTCGCTCGTCTATCAGTACTTGAGTTCAATTGGTTATGATGTTCCGCACTTTATTGAGCCCGGACATATGTCCAACGGCAAAACTGCCGTTCAGCTTGGTCTCGCAGCGCATAAGCGTGAAGATTAAGACTCTTAGCAAGCCACGTCTATGACGGGCTTTTTTATTGACCAAAAATATATCTATGGTATGCTCATGCTTAGACAACTAAATAATTAAACCATGGACAGTATTCAAGAAGAAGGGGTATTTACCCAAACCGGGGCCTTTAATTTGTTTAAAGACCTCATCGGTGTTAACCATAACATCAGAATCAACAAAGGCGTTTTCAATCGAGTGTTTATTGAAAACAACGGATTTTTTAGAATCCGACAACCCGAAGAAAAGGTAAGGGAAGTATTTACCGCCAACAAGATTCCTGATCTTAATGCCAAGTATTACGACTATAAGCAAAAGCAAGATCGTGATGGCATGGACAAAGTAAAAAATGAAGTTCATTCAATACTTCAAAAATCTCTTTCCTAGCTAAAGCATTTTAAAAATCGTAGGCCGCCCCATAAGGCGGTTTTTTTTATAATACATGATTATATCCTACATACGCCACAAATATTGCATTTTGTCAAAGAGTGTGGTAGTGTATGCACGCAAACAGATGAAGTCACAGATCCTTGAACCATATAGGTTTTTAGGGTATTTGGCTTTATTTTTGTAACTTTATGATAAAAAAACAAGGTATCGACGACGCTGTTCAGCCGAAGCGATTTTCAACGATTAGAAAATATATCGACATCATAGTTGCTGTCGTTTTTTTGGTTTTCTCAGCCGGATACTTTTTTACTCAAATTAATGCTGACAAGAGCTGGAGTAATTCCTTCCTTGTGGGTGTACTTTTCCTTTCAGCTTCTACTGACGGATTCATGATGCTCATCAACATGTTCCGCAAGCCGATGAAATACAAAAAGCTGACATTTAATCCTAGTAAAGTCACAATCATTATCGCCTGTTACAATGGCGAGAAAGTTATCGGTGAAACAATTGAACAAGCTCTCGTGCATGTTCCAAAGGAACAGATTATCGTCGTTTCTGACTACTCAAAAGACAATACGGAAAAAGTAGCAAGTAGCTACGGTGTGCAAGTTGTTCGCAACGAGCGCAATGTTAACAAGGCGCTCAGTATTAGCCTGGCAATGAAGTATGTAAAAACTGAATATGTACTTATTCTCGATGACGACACACACATAGGTAAAACATTTATTCCAACAAACCTTCTCGGTTCGAAAGAAAATTACTCTGCTGTTGCTTTCAATGTCATGCCGGAAGAGGATGGCACACTCGTCAACCAGCTCCAGGTTTTTGAGTACCGAAAAAGTATGATTCTTGGTAAATCACTTCGTGCATCTGTTGGTGCTATTAGTAATATCTCGGGCGCTATTGGTTTGTTTAGAACCAAAGATCTTCAGTATCAAGCAACTCGACATTCTGGGCAGTTTGGTGGTGAAGATCAGCAACGAACGATGCTCGTGCACCTTAAGGCTGAAGGTCGTGGTGTCGCATATGTTGATGCGACCGTATATACAGAGCCGCCAAAAACCTGGAAAGGCCTTTTCAAACAGCGCGCTAAAAGTTGGAACTGTTCAGTACACGAAACACTTGCGCTCTGCTTTAAAATTATTTTTAGTACAAAGACGCACTTCTTGCTCAAGATAGAACGTGCCTACGAATTGTTTGTTTTCATGACAGACCCGCTTCGTATTCTCTATTTCCTAACAGCATTTCTATATCCAATTAATTTCGTCCTACTCTACCTTCTCTACCTACTTGTCGAGACGTTGGGTTGGATTAAGACAGGCAGAAAAGATCCGTTTAGGGTTGTTTTGCTCTCGCCGCTGTATTCTGTTTTCCTCAAGACTCCTGCGCGGTTCGTTGCTTCGTTCTGGTGGTTTATCATCAAGAAAGACTATCTTAAGAAGAAGTTGCACAAATACATTACCAATCGAAAACTCATTTCTGAATATGTATTTACGACAGTAACGGTATTTTCGTTGTGGGTGTTGGCTTTGACGCAAGCATCAAGTGACATTTCGGCGAACGTACAGAAGGTGAAAGACCGTGGCAGCGACGTGCTGACGCAAGAAATTATCTATACGGCTAAAGATCAATATAACTTGGAAGATGATGAATGGCTATCCCGCCAAAATTCAAGTTTGGAGCAAGTGCCGCAACTATTTTGGCAGCCTCTACCTTAAATATAGTCTTACTCATATTATAGAAGGTGATTTTTCTCGGTAAGACATCTGTCGTTTCTTGCCCAACAATAATGACTGTTTTTAAACTATTAGCTTTGACATAATTGAGCTCATTCTTTGCGTTAGCAATTGAGCCATCGATACCGCTCGCATAGTTTCGGTAATCCATAAGAACAGCGTAGCCATTGGTGTTGTGAAGAATATCGAAGAGGTGATAACCAACCGGTTTTGCACCTTTTCCTCCCCAGTCAACTATCACACCGTTATTGTTTTCATTGTCATACCAAAATGGAATAGCAAAGCCGAGAGGGAAATAACCATTGGCTTTACTTTTATCAGTCATGATTTTGGCAAAGTCTAGGTAATTCTTCAAGACTTTTGTTTTATCAATTTTGTATGCCGGATCATTATTCGCTTCGACATCATATTGAATACCAGCAAACTTTGCAGTCGGATTGGCTTTGTTGTAGTTCATCACACCGTCAAAAACTTTGTAGGCGTAGTCGCGCTGTGCGAGTTCTGACCAACCAGTGTCGCCACCAAGTGCTTGTACTTTGATGCCATATGTAGCTGCGGTTGTAATAAACTGTTTTGCAGCTGCATCCATGGTGGCGATTTTTTGGGCTTTTACATTTGCATCTTTAATCGAGTAGAGATCAATATAATCATCCATGCGAATATAGATCATCGTGATTTTTTCAGCCTTTGCAATTGTGAACATTTTATCAAGCTGTGCCTTGGTAAATGTGTCCGGTGACTCCCAGAGCCAAGCTGAAAGATTTTTTGCGGCCGGATTGACTGTCTTCGTAGGAGTAGCTCTTTTAACAAGGTTCATAACCATGTTTGAACCATTCGAATTTTCGACAGGGGTTTTTGTTTGAGGGAAATCAATACTGACTAATTCAGATGGGGAAATCGGCGTTATGCTCGGCGCTTTGGTGATAAAAACGTATGCTGTTGCAGTAGTGGCAAATAAAGCTACTACTGCTATTAAAATACTGTATTTCTTGTTCATGTCGCCTCAGTATAGCAAATTCGACCGGGCCATTCATGAAGGAAAGTATGAACAGAAATAAGCGAAATATATTCGTCACAATACCCAAT